>CAZWOY010000272.1:0-6087 GCA_964635255.1 uncultured bacterium | reverse complement strand
CATACTTAACAATATGAGGTCGATATGCGTTCCCACGCAGGAGCGTGGGAACGAGGGAAAAAAATTACGATGGATTATGAGGCTGGTTTTATATCTTGCTCGTTAAATTGTGTTTATTATTGCCATGTGCAATAAATAGTGAACAAATTACCAAATTACCAACTCGTTCCCACGCAGGAGCGTGGGAACGAGGGAAAAAAATTACGATGGATTGCGAGGCTGGTTTTATATCTTGCTCGTTAAATTGTGTTTATTATTGCCATGTGCAATAAATAGTGCACAAATTACCAACTCGTTCCCACGCAGGAGCGTGGGAACGAGGGAAGATGTTAGGATATTGCAACGAAACGCCCATGATTGCTTACGGTCGATTTTCTCGCTGTGGGCGGCGGAAAAGCGGCGGGCAAGTCACCGGCGCTACCACCTGTCTTCCGTGCCTCTGAACTTCGCTTCGGTAATCAAGACCTTCGTAATCGTGACGAAGTGTTTCTTTTCCGCTTTAATTATTTCATCCAACTGGGGGCTTTCGCCAATGATTTCCTTCAGAGCCTGATAATACACGAGCGAATTCTTTTCAAATTCCGCCGCCATCTCCAGCGCATCTGCAGCGTTTTCTATATCATCGACATTAAACGCACTCGTGTCGAAAAATTTCGAACTCGATAAAGATTTAAGGAATTCCTGATCCTCGACAGCAGACTTTTCCTCTTTAGATGGAAGTTCGTCCAGCAAAACTTTGAACTGAGCTTCGTGGATTTGCTCATCCTTCGACAGCCGGTCGAAAATTTGATGTACTTGTTCGCTGTCCGCAAATTTATCAGCCAAATCGCTGTAGTATTTTGCGCCTAATTTCTCGGTCGTTATCGCCAGTTCGATACCGCCCTTTAAAGACAATTGCTCCATCGCTCTCTCCTGTATGTTTAATTGTTTTCTTTCAGTTCCCCCCAGCTTTTAACGGCTTTTCGCAGATGCGGGATCGTGATCGATCCCCCGGCAATCAATCCGACGCCGAGCGCTTCCCGCAGTTCGTCGTCGGTTACGCCCAGTTCGCTGCATTGCTTCAAATGGTAAAGGACGCAGTCGTCGCACCTCAAAACGAACGAAGCGATCAGCCCCAGCAATTCCTTAGTTTTCCGCGGCAGAGCGCCGTCGCGGTAAACTTGATTGTCCAGGCTGAGAAAACGCTTCGTCTCCAGCGTCGCGCTGTCAAGAACGATCCGGTTTAAGTCGTCTCGTTCTTTAAAGAAATCCTGAATGTCCACTTTTTCTCTCAAGTTATACTGTTTTTCCGTATGATAATATGTAAAACTGGCTGAAAAAATTGTAAAAACCGGCTTTTGGCTATAAGTTTGATATTTCGCAGTTTTAAACGGCAAGTTTAGTTTACATAGATGCTCCGCCCGCACGAACAACATCCGGTTCCGGTTGAGGAAAAAACTATTTATCCTCCGGCGAGAGACCTCCGCCCGGAATTGAAAATCGCTCTTTTCGCCACTCTTTTCTTCGGGTTGGCGGCGGGGATTTTCCAATCGACCTTGAACAACTATCTCTCCGAAGTGCATAATATTGGCGCAGAAACGCGCGGCTGGCTGGAATTTCCGCGCGAGTTGCCGGGTTTTCTGATTATCTTCGTTTCCGGCGCGCTGCTTGCGCTGCTGCGAGAGACGCAAATGGCGGCGATAGCGATGTTCTTTTCGGCGCTCGGATCGATAGGCTTGGGGTACCTTGCGCCGGGAACGGCTCTATTGATCGTCTGGATAATAATCTGGTCGCTGGGCGACCATATCCTGTTCGTAGTCGAAGGCGTCATTGGACTTAAGCTGTCGCGGAAAGGCGCGGAGGGCAAGCGGCTTGGGCAGTTCGGCGGGGCGAGGAACCTCGGTACGATCATCGGCGTCGGCGGCGTGTTTCTTTTAGCCAAAGCCTTCGGCAACCGGTTCGACCTTTTCTTTGCCATAGCCGCCGTCTCCTCAATCTCCGCCGGCATGCTGTTTTTAATCCTTAAAACCGGCAGGGGCGATCCTCCGGCGCGCAGGATGGTCTTTAAGAAAAAATATGGCATTTTCTACGCCATCAGCGCCTTGTTCGGGATCAGAAAGCAGATTTTTTTAGCGTTCGGAAGCTGGGTTTTGGTTTCAATCCATGATGTTCCGGTCTCGACCATTGCCTTGTTATATTTCATCGCCGCTACGGCTGGCGTTATTTTCCGCCCGTTGTTAGGCGAGATCATCGACTGGCTGGGCGAGCGATTCGTGCTCGCCGCCGACGAACTCTTGCTGCTTGGAATATGCCTGACTTACGCCTTTGCGTCGGACATAATCCCGGAACCTTATGATCTCTGGGCGCTGTACGGCGCGTATGTTTTCGACAGCCTGCTTTTCGCTCTGCGAGTAGCGCGCACCACATACCTGAAAAAGATCGCCGACGATCCGTCGGACATAACTCCCACAATCTCGATGGGCATAACCATCGATCACGTAGTAGCAATGAGCCTGCCGGTGTTGTCGGGCTATATCTGGGAGACTTACGGCTTCAGATGGGTGTTTATCCTGGCGGGCGCGATTGCGTTTGCAGGATATTTCGTTTGTTTGCAGATTAAGACGCCGGAGCGTCCTTGATTCGAATTATGGGTGAGTCGAAAGAAAGCGATTTTATTTACTACTATGTGCATAAAATAGTCGCCGTCTCACGGAATCCGCTTGATGAGGAATACTATGCAATATCATGATGTCAGGAGATTGCTTAGTCTGCTAAAGGCAGACTCGCAATGACACTTTTTCATGCACGTAGTAATAATTGAATCGAAGTCGAGGAAAGAAGGTCTTTTTATTCTGAATCTTATGGGATTTCCCGTTATACTGTCCCAATGGGTATGGTTCTGGCTGCCTTCGTTTGCTGTCTCTTAATTTTGGTCGCACTTAGCGCTTCTTTTAAAACATGACTTATTATGGGAACGGGAACCGCATTGCCCGCCTGTTTTCTGGTTTGCGAATCGTTGCAGATTATCTTAAAAGAATCGGGGAACCCCTGCAATCTTAGCATTTCGCGCGGCGTCAGCCTCCGTTCGCCGTTTACCAACAAGTAATTGTATGAAGCGCCGGCTCTCAGAGCGCACGAGAATGGATAGCTGCTGATATTGCCGCTCTTGTTTTCATGCCATATAGATATTTCATGCTCACTCTTATGCGCCCGCCTTCTGTTATTGACGATCCTTTCGCTCGCGTAATATTTTTTATCCACGTTTTTTTCCAATATCTCCGATAATGGCTTATATTTTTTTAACTTTTGGGGAAATCTAAAGAAAGCCGGATCTCTGAAGCAAACGATAATCGTTCGCTCCCGCTTCTGGGGAAGCCCGTAATCAAGGGCGTTTAACACTTTCCAGTAATATTTGTAACCGATCATATCCAGAGTCGATAAAATGACCTTCAGCGTCTTGCCTTTGTCGTGAGTGGATAACTGTTTTACATTCTCTAAAATGGCAAACGCCGGTTTTTTAGCTTTTAAAATCCTCGCAATATCAAAAAATAAAGTTCCGCGGATATCGTCAAATCCGAGTCTATTGCCGATAATGCTAAACGGCTGGCATGGAAAGCCGGCAAATAAAAAATCATGATCAGGTATTTCGTTTTCGTGGATGCCTGCAATATCCCCGCGAGGTTTTATTCCGAAATTTGCCAAATATGCCTTTTGAGCTTCTGAGTCGACGTCGCAGGCAAATACACACTCGCCGCCATGTTCGAGCGCCGCGTAGTGAAAACCTCCAATGCCGCAGAATAAATCGATAAATGTGAATTTTGACATTAGGTCAATGCCTTTTTCTTTGGTTGCATTTTTTAATAAGATATTATCGAATGGTCAAAATCACAATCTATTTTTAAAAAAGACAATCACAACTCTTTGATGGGCGCAAGAAATTAAACGGATCGAAAACGTATTATTACCATGTGCAATAAATAGTGTACATATTACAAACTCGTTCCCACGCCGGAGCGTGGGAACGAGTTATAAATCTTTGATGCGTTCAAGGAATTAAACGAGTCGAAAACGCATCCATCTCGAATAAATAAAATCTCATATCACTCCCAATTCCCCATTCTTCATCCACCCGCGCTTATCCTTCCCGATTTCAATTTCCGTCCAGTTCTCCAATTCGCGCAGAATCTGAACTTTCGCGCCTTCGTGGAGTGTAAACAGCAGCCTGCCGGTTCCTTCGGCGGGAGCGCTCAGGACTTCGGTTTCGTGCGCTAAAACGACCCCATAGCGGTTCCGGTAGTCGTCTCGGGCGACGAAGACAATTAACATTAGATCTATCACTAAAATTATCAGCAGGGTCCAGGCGAATCGGGCAAACCAGTTCTTTACCCCGGGATTTTTTATCGCCCATCGTTTTAATCCGAGAAGGAGAAATATGGAAAAACTACAGATTATCGCAATAACGGCGATAGCGTCCGTTCCAAAAACGGCTCGGAAATTATCGAACCAATCCCAGACCGGCAGGCGCACCGGGTTCTCGATCTTGTCAACCAGTTTCGATCGCGCCATTTCGAGGTTCGCCTCCAAGTCCTCGTCGCCGCCCAGATATTCAGTCGCCTTTTCCCAGTATAATATGGACTTGCCAAGGTCGCCCTTCTTATGATAGGCATTGCCGATATTGTAGAACAGCTCGCCGTTTTTATAGCCTTGATCTTCGATTTGCAGCCAATATTGAAGCGCTTCGTCGTAATCGCCCTCGAGATAAGCCTTATTCCCGGCGTCGAACAGCAGATCGGGACTGGCGGCGGAAAGAGGGAACGAGGTCAAAACCATTAATAGAAAACAGAGTCGGATAGATTGGGCGATGATCGGAGGAGAACTTGATGATTTAGGAGAGCTTGATGATTTAGGAGAGCTTGCAGACGCCCTCGTCTGCAAGCATTTATGTGGTTTTGGCGCTCCGCTTGCAGACGGGGGCGTCTGCAAGCTTTTTTGTGGTTTTGGCGCTCCGCTTGTAGACGGGGGCGTCTGCAAGCTCTCAATTGTCTGCAGGTTCTCCTGAGTATGCTTACTCTCAGGAAAGTTTTTATTTTTACCGCGTTCGAACATCACTTTATCTTCTCCAGATCCGGCAGGATTTTTCTGATTCTATCCATCAGTCCATCCGCCGCCCGATCGTCGATTTCAGCTCCGCTGTAGCGGATGTGATCAGCTTCGGTCAGGATTTTTATCGTCTCGCTTTTCAGGTTTTCATCGACTTGTTTTTGATCGAAGCCTTTCTCGATCTGCAGGCTGGTTAAACCCGCGGCAGGCTCTTCGATAATAGCTCCGACCAGTTCCGATAAGCCATGCGCGCTTTCGCTGACCGCATCGGAGTTCTTTCCCTGTTTGCGCAGCTTTTCCGCATTTTTCAGCGCTTTTCGCGCTTCATCAGGCGCACGCCTGCGCCTGACCGCCGCCGGGTCCGACATGCGTTTTTCGATGACGCGCTCGGCGCCCAAGCCAAATAGAAACAAAATTGGCGAGAACGCCAACGCGGCGTAAAACCAGACGGACTCGTAGGGCTTTTTCGCTTCTTTAATAAAAGGCGAATTCCGCTCTTTGATAAACCGGATGTCGCTGCCTAAAATAGACACTTCTTCCGGCGCTATTCCCTGTCCGGAAAAATATTCGCCGCCCTGAGCCGGAGTCACGGTGATGGTTCGCCGGCCGGCTTCAGCAGTCTCGTATTTTTCTTTTTCAGGATCGAAGTAGCTGAACCTCACGCCGTCAAATCTGAACTCGCCGGATCGACGCGGAATAACCAGATATTTAAAGACTTTTCTACCGCGCATCTTACCGCCCGAGGTTGTAATATGTTCTTCGATTGTCGGATCGTAAGCCTCAAATCCATCGGGGAGGTTCAATTCGGGCGCGTTTACAGATTTAATATAACCTTCGCCTCTTACGGTGACTTCGATGTTAAAGGCGTCATGCTGCGGGATTATCGTCCGGTCATAATTTACATAGACGCTGTAATCGCCCACGTCGCCGTTAAAATCATAAGGTCTGCCCACCTTAGGCAGTTTTTTTACATAAAGGTCTAATTCTTTGGTTGTAACGCTGCGCACT
>CAZWOY010000271.1:0-6096 GCA_964635255.1 uncultured bacterium | reverse complement strand
AGCAAAACAACTGATCTCCCAAAAGATAAAACTATTTTATGCGAATATTAATATTATTGTAAAATCGAAATTTAAATCGCTCTGCCAAATGTTGAGATTTAAGCAAAAAAACCGTATCGTATTGTTATTAAACAAACAGCCGCGCCGCGCTGTGCATAAAAAAAGTCAAAACACAGGGGAACCCTTGAAAATAAAGCCTTTTAACGTCTTTCCAAATTTGCCCGAGTCGATAAAGCCTCTCCAGGAGATCGCGATGAACCTCTGGTCTTCATGGAATTGGCAGGCAGCGCAAATATTTATCAGAATCGACGCTGAAGGTTGGGAGAAAAATTCTCAAAACCTGGTGAAAATGTTAGGGCAGATACCCCAGTCCCGATTCATGGAGTTGTCGGAAGATCCGGGCTTTACGGCAAATTTAGAAAGAGTTTGGGAAGATTTGGACGTTTATGTTAAGTCAAAAACCTGGTTTGATGAGATATTTAACGGCAACGGCGCTTCTCAATATAGAACTCAAGAGAATGGCATAAGTCTTCGCGAGTTAAGCGTCGCCTATTTTTCGATGGAATTTGGAATCGACGTCTCGCTGCCGATTTACTCAGGAGGGCTTGGAATCCTGTCCGGCGACCATTTAAAATCCTCCAGCGATCTCGGGATTCCTCTCGTCGGCGTCGGATTGTTGTATCAGAAAGGATATTTCCAGCAGCATCTGAATTCGGACGGTTGGCAAATGGAGCATTACCCGATCAACGACTGGTATAATATGCCGGTTACTTTACAGAAATATGAGGATGACAAACCGATTAAGATTCAGGTTGAATTGGGAGACGAAACGCTTATAGCACAGGTTTGGAAAGTCGTTATCGGCAGGCTTTCATTGTATCTCCTCGACGCCAATCTCCCGGAAAATCCGCCGCACCTGCGTGAAATCACCGACCAGTTGTACGGCGGCGATCGTGAAAATCGCATTCGTCAGGAGATATTGCTCGGAGTGGGAGGCGTGAGGGCTCTAAAAGCGCTGAAAATCAATCCGACCGTATTCCACATGAACGAAGGCCATTCGGCGTTTCTGGCGATCGAGAGAATAAGAGACCTGATTGCTATGCATGGTTTGTCCTTCGCGGAAGCTCGCGAAATCATCTGGGCTTCGACCGTTTTTACCACGCACACGCCTGTGCCGGCGGGAAATGAAGCATTTGCTTTTAATAGAGTGCAAAGATACTTTCAAAGGGCTACGGAAGAAGTCGGCATAACCTGGGATCAATTTCGCAGTTTAGGCAGCGATCCGCGGGACGAGAACCATTTTTCGCTGACTGCGCTCGCCTTGAAATTAGCCGCTCATTGCAATGGGGTCAGCAAACTGCATGGCGTAGTCTCGCGCAGAATGTGGAAACCTTTCTGGCAGGGATTGCCTGATCTGGAAGTCCCGATAGGCAACATAACCAACGGCATTCACACGCGAACCTGGCTCAGTCATGATATGGACGAGTTATTCATTCGTTATATCGGACCTCATTTTTCAACGGATCTGCATAATCCGAAACTTTGGGAGAGAATCGACAATATCCCGGATCTTGAATTATGGCGGATCCATCAAATCCGCAAAGAGAGGCTGATACATTTCACCCGCAAGCGTTTGAAAGAACAGCTTAAGCGTCGCGGCGCCGGCGTCGGGGAGGTTAATAAAGCCGCGGAAGCCCTCTCGTCCGATGCGCTTACTGTTGGCTTCGCCCGCAGATTTGCGGAATATAAGCGCGCAAATCTAATGCTCTATGATCCGGAACGGCTGGTTAAAATCATTTCCAATACCGATAAGCCGGTTCAATTCATCTTCGCCGGCAAAGCGCATCCTCACGATGAACAGGGGAAGAACCTGATCCGCGATCTGGTGCATTTTGCCTCTGATCCTCGAGTCAGGCGGTCGTTTGTGTTCATTGAGGATTACGATATGAACGTTGCGAGGTATATGCTGCAGGGCGTCGATATCTGGCTGAACACGCCGCGAAGACCGATGGAAGCTTCCGGAACCAGCGGCATGAAGGCCGCCGCAAACGGCGCGATCAACGTTAGCACGCTCGACGGCTGGTGGGCGGAGGCTTACGATTCTGACATCGGCTGGGCTATCGGTTCCGGAGACGTCGAAAAAGACTCGGCCCTGCACGATAGAATTGAAGCGGAGGCTTTATACAATCTTTTAGAAAAAGACATTATCGATACTTATTATGATCTTGACCAGACTGAAGTGCCCCGCAATTGGATTCAAATGATGAAGCGTTCGATAAAAGCAGTCGGCAGTTATTTCAATACGCACCGAATGGTGGTCGAATACTGCGATAAATACTATTTCCCGGCGCATTTTAAAGGTCAAATTTTGTCCGAAAAAGACTTCGATCGCGCGAAAAAACTGTCGAAGTGGCGGGAGCGTATCGCGCGCTTTTGGAATGATGCAGCCGTTTTTTCAGAGCAATTATCCGATACCGAAAATATACGCACCGGTGAAAATCTTCCAGTCAGAGCAAAAGTGCGTTTAGGCGAATTGAGTCCCGAGGACGTCTCGGTCGAACTGTTGTATGGGAAACTCGACGAAAAGGGCGGCTTTATCCATCCCAAAGCTTTACAGATGGATTTTAAAAGGCAGGAAAATGATCTGACAATATACGAAACAGTAATCGAGTGCAACGAGAGCGGCCGGCAAGGCTACGCTATCCGAGTCCACCCCAGCCACCCGGATTTGATACATCCTTTTACGCCGCTGCAGATTGTGTGGGAAGAATAGAAGTAAAAAGCGTCTCGGAAGCTACTGCATTACCAACTCGTTCTCATGCTGGAGCATGGGAACGAGTTAAATTTTGAAAGAAATCACTGTCAATTACCTTATGTCAATCTTAGCATTTCCAAGAATTTGATCAACATATCGATTTCGCACGGTGTAATTATATTTTTT
Organism: uncultured bacterium; assembly: GCA_964635255.1. Taxonomy (GTDB): domain Bacteria; phylum Electryoneota; class AABM5-125-24; order Hatepunaeales; family Hatepunaeaceae; genus CAZWOY01. The sequence continues at coordinate 3,155 of CAZWOY010000271.1, read as the reverse complement.
CGCCGCATCGACAGATCCCTTTATGTTGCCTGCATACCAGCCAATTCCGAAAAAACCGATCGTGGCTGCAAGTCCGTAGCTTTCGTGTTCGATTGCTTCTTGACCGGTCCAAAAGATTAGTGAATTAATAATAAAAGACGCTAACGCCGTTCCGGTGCGGTGAGCGTAGAGGTAGCCAAGACCGGGAATTACGGCTGATAAGCTTCCTGCCAACCAAGGTTGACAAGCAGGCAATGAGTTCGCCAGTCTCTCGGATTGTAAAAATTCTGATGCAACGTCGTATCTCTGCGATAAAGAGTCAACCGATGATAAATGCTCAAAGGCTTTTTCCCAGTAAAATATCCTTGCATAAGATAGACCTAACATAAATTGAGATTCACTATAATAGTAATTATCATTATCGATACTACTCCATTGCAGAATCGTAATCGCTTTTTGATATTCCTTAAGATGATAATAGGTTTTTCCAAGCAGGAGCTCCAATTCGGCTTTAGCTGTTTTATCTTGGTTAAAAAGAGTTCGATTTCTATCCATATAGGTAATAAAGCCGTCATAATCGCCCCCAAAATAATAGCACAGACCGATTTTATGAAGGTAATACAAACGTCGAACCGGATCTGTAGATTGGTATTGAAGACGTCTATATTCAGTCAAGGCGCGATAATATTCGCCGTTTTTAAATAGAAAGTCTGCGAAACTTTCGATTGTATCGGCTTTCTCCTCTAAGGCTAATGTACTCAAAGCCCTATAACCGCCTTTATTCGGATAGTTTTGCACTACATTGAAATCAGTATTGTTATAATTATAAAGTTCACTTGATAAAGCAACGTCAGGCGGATCATACCATCGAATCGATCCATTGACTTTAATTGTTTCGTAGAGATACAGCTCGCGACCGCATTGCAGCAGACGCTCGAACGTGCCAATGTAAGCCTTGTGAAATGGTCGGGATTGAAAAAGAACCTTTGAGTATTGCGAGCAAGATGGATACATAGGACATCGATTTGTTCCATTAACGGGCGATAGCCAGTTTTGGTAAAAACCCAGATATAAGTTTGATCCTGTTCCGTAATTATAAGGATTTGAGTAATTAGTTCGCATAGGCTCTTTCATTCGGTTTTTCGTTTGACACGGCGCTGAAAAAAAAGAACCCCAAAAAAGTAGTGCAATCGCAATTGCCGGTAGGTTCAAGCTTCTCTGAATTATTACCGGCATAATCCTAAGGTATATTATCCGGATTCTGTCTGGCAAGGTTTTCATTGTACATTTTTACAGCATCAAACAAATCTCTTTTTAATGAATTGTATTTGGAAAAACCGATGCCACCGATAACGACGCCTAAAGTCACGCCGGGAAACCATAAATAATAGGATGTTTCCGTTTCGGCAATTTTTAACGGCAAAGCAAAACCGGCTGCCGCCACAATTCCGCCAATAACCATCAAGGTTGTTCCGGTGTTGTGTTTATCATAAGCCTGATCAATTAAGGCAATAGCTTCCGGATTCCGCCCCATAAATCCCTTTAGGTTAATTGCATTTTCCCCGACAAAATGAGTTTGATCATCCACTCGGAATTGTTTAGTTGTAAGTAATTTAATCTGTCCAGATATTAATAATTGCTTATTCTCAAAAATGATCTTTGGTTTGGCGGTATCCGGTTTTGTGGATTGCCGTTTAAGCGAGTCCGGCTCGGCTGAACTCTTGAAAATGATTTTAGGTTTGTTATCGGCGTCCTTTTCCGGCGCCTTTTCTTGCGCATACAGGAAACAGGCGCTAAAAATCGGAGAAATATAAATTACAAAGACCACCAAAACCAGTATCGATACAATTTTTTTGTGTGTAGTATCTGTATTGAGTATCACTTTGCCATCCTCCTCTGTTTGGTTTCAACAGATTCAACATTGATATTGTCTGTTTGCACCGCCTCAGTATTACTTTCCGATAGTTCAAGCCAGAAATGCTGAAATCAGTAACATTAGATCCTAAAAACTGCAAGTGGATTCTTAATCATAAATATAACTATCACATGCGAATGCCCGCCAATTGCCCTCATCTGGCGGTTATCCAATGAAGCTGCAGTAATAGATATCCGGTAGAATTCACTTGCAGTTTTTAGATAGATTTCTGTTACTTTGAAGCCAAGTAAGTTGCCAATTCAGTGACTAAATCTTTGCAGCAACTTCCGATAGCGTCTCCCATCGACCGTTCGGCATTTAGCGATGTATTACTGTAATCATCGATCATAAGGGAAGATTTTGAAATGCTTTTTCGCCAAATCTCTTCTTCTCCCTTAAACAATACTCCAGTAATACGAATTTCAGTTACCGCTTCGACGTCGATAGTCGATGCAATTAACGATCCGATAAGACCTCCGACGCAAGCCTGCGTATCCAGAGCTTTTGTCTCATCCAATACAACGTGGAATTGATCTAAATTGCTTTTAAAAGTATAATCCGCTTCATTTGGATTATCATTTTTTACTCCAGTAAACAAACCGGATTCCAAGAGAGCGGTTTTCAAATGTTTATTAATTTCCAGGAGCAATTCATTTCTGTAGTTCTTATCGCCTAATATGGTAATTCCCCGATTTTCATCAAACAAGCATCCACTGGGTATTTTACCAGATTTGTCCAGAGCTGTGCGCGAATCCGTCGTAGGTGTAACATATATAGCGCCGAATTTATCTACAACGGTGAAATCGTAAGATTTCATTTGAGGAATGACGGAAAATTGCCTTGCGCATCCTACAAAGAAAACGATTGTAAGTATAAATAGCAAAGACAGGAATGTTTTAGAAGTGCGATGCATTTTACCCTCCAAGTTTACAGTTCACCATTTGGGAGTTACGCTTGATTCGTGTGTAGAAAGCAATCTATTTAGGAAATCTAAAGAAACTAACCTATGTTATTCCTCTTTTTGCAGGAATTGCCCATGAAGCAAGCTTCACCATGGAACATGAAAATAAACTTCTCTGGTAGGGCAGGCGTCCCTGCCTGCCAGTGCGATCCTGTCTGCCAGTGCGATCCTGTCTGCCAGTGTGATCCTGTCTGCCAGTGTGATCCTGCCTGCCAGTGCGATCCTGTCTGCCAGTGCGATCCTGCCTGCCAGTGCGATCCTGCCTGCCAGTGCGATCCTGCCTGCCAGTGCGATCCTGCC
>CAZWOY010000270.1:0-6102 GCA_964635255.1 uncultured bacterium | reverse complement strand
AAAATAACGTTCCGTACGCAGTCATTCCAGCGAAAGCTGGAATCCATCTTCCTTCAGCGATAGCGCGAGAACCGGCATGGATTCCAGCTTTCGCTGGAATGACTGGAGTTGGGTGGAATGGCGAACAAGAGTGTTCACGCTACTGGTTAATGTCGAACAAGAGTGTTCGACCTACCATTTTCATGTTTCGTGACGAAGCTCGCTTCATGAGCAATTAATGTAAAAAAACTTGCAAACTTGTAAACTTGTAAACTTGCAAACTTTAAAATGAATCAAAAAGCGGTAATCCTCCTCAGCGGCGGCGTCGATTCGAGTACAACCTTAGCCTTCGCTCGATCGAAAGGCTATGATCTGTACGCCTTGACCGTCAACTACGGGCAGCGTCATGCGATCGAGCTTGAATCGGCGAAGAAAGTTGCGGAATCGATTGGAGTCGCAGAGCATAAGATCGTCGATCTTGATTTGCGGTTGTTCGGCGGTTCGGCTCTGACGTCGGAAATTGAAGTTCCCAAATCGGGAACGGCGGATCATAAGAGCGTTCCCATAACCTACGTTCCCGCCCGCAATACGATACTCCTCGCTCTCGCTCTGGGCTGGGCGGAAGTCCTCGAAGCTCCGGAAATATTCATCGGCGCCAACGCGGTCGATTATTCCGGCTACCCCGACTGCAGACCGGCATTCATCGAAGCCTTTGAGAAAACCGCGAACCTCGCAACCAAAAAAGGCGTTGAAACCAACTTTTTCAGCATCCGCGCCCCGTTAATCCACCTGACAAAAGCCCGGATAATCAAGCTCGGCAAAAAGTTAGGCGTAGATTTCAGCCGGACCCATAGCTGCTACGATCCCACCCCGGACGGTCTGGCTTGCGGCAGGTGCGATAGTTGTTCGATACGGCTGCGGGGGTTTGGGGAAGCGGGGGTGGATGATCCGGTTGGATACGCGAAGTAAGACAATCGGATTTTCGAGTCGATTTTTTTTCATTATTCTGCATTTGTCGGAAACAGCTTGTGGTATTATGTTTGCGGGAATCGTTGAAGGAAGACGCAAGGTTTTGTTTTGAAAAAGGGTTGACTTTTGGAATTTATGTGTTCCTATCTTATTCACGCGTAAGTAGTAAATAAGTTGTATCTTATAAATATATTACAAGTTGCGAATGTTTTTATCAATTACCGACTTCACCCGTTCAGTGAATTAAGAGTAATATTGAGAATCAAGTTATCTATAGTTATAATTAGGAAATAATATCAATTTTAGCTAAATGGTTATGAATAAGAAAGGGTTAAAAAAGCAAGAAAGTTTTATCCAATTTAAAGAAAGGTAAAATGTGTCTTGACAATAGGGGCAGTTTAGACTATCTTACGCTGAGTGAGGTTTATCGCGATGGTTGGTTCGAGTTTTCTAAGGTATTAGGAGATCTAACCTCCGATGATGAGATTTGCTTTTTTAAGAAGCATGGGCATTTTGGTTCATGCCCATGCTTAGCGTCTTATCGTTTGGATGAGTCTCCACCGGTTTATCCCTCGACGTTCTCCAGCAGAGCCTGTCTCCGTTTCGACCGGTGAAATCAATTTAAGCAATGTAAGTTAAAAAAGCAAGAAAGTTTTATCCACCTTAAAGAGAGGCATAATGTGACCTGACAATGGGGGACAGTTTAAAAAATTGCAAAAGACAAAGAGGTAAAGAAGCATTAGCACTTTAACACCGAACATGATCAAAGTCATTAAAGAGCAAGTATGCAAGGGACAATCGGCGGTTTTGCTCGCCGGTGAGGAGCGGACTGTCTTGGAAATCCTGCGTCAGGTTAAGGCGCAATTCCCTGACGAACCGGTGGCACAGACAATGGTTCCTGAACTGGAAACGATCGATGGAGAGCAGGTTTATAACCGTCAAGCTATTTGTGTGGCACTGACTTACTGTCGCGAACTCCTTGTCGCAAAGAACCTTGAAGCCGGATGGGGGCATTAAACCGGAGGCTATCATGAAAAACGGTATCCACAAAACATCAATTCTTATGATCGCAACCGTATCGTTGGGTCTCTTTTTCGCCGGGTGTACTACTACCTATTATTTGACTCCGGTGATCGAAGAGGACAGCGGTCAATCATTATTTTATGCAGATGGTAAAGAGGTTGCAATCTCGAATCTTGAACAAACAGCAGTTGCGCTATATGTTCTAAAAACTACCAAAAATGAGTTACTAATTCATGTTCTCTATCAGAACAACTCCGACTCGCCAATAAATATATTCCCTGACCAAATCAAGATTGAATTTACCGATCGCTATGGTAATTCTGGTAACATGTTTGTTTACACTACTGAAGATTATCTCAAAAAACTCAAGAGAGCCCAAGCATGGCAGAAGGTAGCACTTGCATTAGGAGCCATGAGCGACGCAATGAGTGCCGGTACTTCAAAAACATATGGAACAGTCGGGGGTCAACCAGTGTATGTAGAAACCTATGATCCTGCAAAGCAAGCTTTGATAAATAAACAGAATCAACGGGAGATGGAAAGAGTGACTGCCCAGCATGCAATAATAAACGCTGCGGTTGAGAATGGCTTGTTAAAGCGCAACACACTGATGCCCGGTTACTATGTGGAAGGCAACGTAATGGCTAAATTCAGGAACACAGACCGATGCACAATTTCTATTCCATTTGGATCAGACATACATATACTTAGATTTACGCGCCAAGATTAGATTAGACATTGATTATGGCAATACGAGCAACACTACTCCTTCTATGCATGTTTTTACCTTTATCTGTATGTTGGAGTGCCTCTGAATATGTCCTCCTTGTTAAAGTTTTGGATGATGACGACAAGGGAATCATCCAACGTCAAAATGGAGAGCAGTGGCTTATCGAGAAAGGTGTTGGAGCACTCTCATTCTGGCGCTTTGAAGGGAAGCAGATTCTAATTTATTCACCCGGACTATTTTGTGGAGTTGGTTCGAAGTTAATACTTTCAGATGTCGGTCAAGAAACCCGCATTTGGAGTGCGGAAAAAATGGTAAACGGCCAGAGTCAGCCTTCTAAGAATGCAAGCAAAACTAATTCTGATTTGGCTATCGAAGCGCTAAAGATGTTGGGATATTTTGACCCATTGAGTAAAGAGACCTTGAAGTCAGATGTAGTATTATCCTTTATTAAGTTTCAAAAGGAAGCTGGTTTGGCTGTTACTGGAAAACTTTCTTTCGATTCACAAGTTGCCTTATCAAATGCGTTAATTAATCTGAGCCCGCAAACTCTCGAATGCACTCAAATTGCTTTTGCTTTACTGCTTTCAGCGAAATCAATGATGAGTGCCACATCTAACGGTCAATCCAACGGGGGCGGTCAGGATTATTCTGGTATAGGCTCTGGCCATTGGATTCAGAGAAATATTGACTCGGGTTCTTTCATTTTACTTGAGGATGGCTCAATATGGGAGATAGATCCACTTGAGAAGATTGATGCTATACTTTGGCTGCCAATTTCCAATATTACTGTCATTCAATCTTCGAAAGGATCGGTTGGCTATAATTACCTTCTTATCAACGCTGATGATGGAGAGAAAGCACACGCGAAATACATAGGCAGACGATAACTGTATAATTCATACCCCGCTTTTTATGCCGGTTCAAGAAAAATCATACGCAACTCTTGCGCCCTTAGCCGAGCGCGTCCGCCCTAAGCAGTTGGGCGAGTTCATCGGGCAGGAGCATTTGTTGGGCGAGACGGGAGCGCTGCGGAAACTGATCGAACAGGACCGGATTCCGTCGATGATCTTCTGGGGGGATCCGGGGACGGGCAAGACTACGCTGGCGCGGATTACCGCCAATTATGCCGGAGGCGACCTCGTTCAACTGTCCGCCGTGTCTTCCGGGGTGAAAGACGTTCGGAAAGTCATCGAAACAGGCGCAGCCAACCTGCAGATCCGGCGGCGAACCATCCTGTTTATCGACGAAATTCACCGGTTCAACAAGGCTCAGCAGGACGCGCTGCTGCATGCGGTCGAGGACGGCACGCTGACTCTGATCGGCGCGACGACTGAAAATCCATCGTTCGAGGTCATCGGTCCCCTGCTGTCGCGGTGCAAGGTGTTCCGCTTCAACCGCCTGAAACCTGAAGACGTCGGCGCGATGATCGATCGGGCTTTGAGTTCGGACGAGAAACTGACGCGGCTTGACGCCGGCCTTGATCCCAAAGCCAAAGCGGCTCTCATCGAACACAGCGGCGGCGACGGACGGACGGCTCTGAACGCGCTGGAATTTGCCGTCGAATTAGCCCTCAGCGACGGACTTGCCGCGCCGCTGAAGCTCGACGTGGAATACATCGAAAAAGCCCTGCAGCAGCGACCGGGGCGGTACGATAAGAAGGGCGAATTCCATTACGACGTCATTTCCGCCTTTATCAAGAGCCTGCGCGGGAGCGATCCGGACGGCGCGATCTACTGGCTGGCGCGGATGATCGACGCCGGCGAAGACCCGCTGTTTATCGCCCGGCGGATGGTGATTTTAGCCAGCGAGGACGTCGGCAACGCCAATCCGACAGCGATGGTATTGGCGCAGTCCTGCGCGGACGCGGTTCATTTTGTCGGAATGCCGGAAGCGCAGTTAATTTTGGCTCAGACCTGTGCGTATTTAGCCTCGTCGCCCAAGAGCAACGCTTCCTACCTGGCGTTGATGGAAGCGTTAGAGGACGTCAGGAAGGATCCCGAACGCCCGGTTCCGCTGCATCTGAGGAACGCCGTTACAGGGCTGATGAAGGCGCAGGGATACGGCCGGGATTACAAATACGCCCACGACTGCGAAGGCGCGGTGGCAGACCAGCAGCACCTGCCGGACGAGTTGAAAGACAAGATTTACTACCGTCCTTCCACGCGCGGTTCTGAGAAGGCAATCAAGGAGCGGCTTGAACGCTGGTGGCAAAAAAGGCGGAAAAAATGATAGAAAGTGTTTGAAAATGGCTCATTTAGGTTTATATTTTGGTTCTTCGGTAGGGAAGGCGTCCCTGCCTGCCATTTCCGGTTAAAAAGATTCAACAGGCGGGCAGAGACGCTTGCTCTCCTGCGTTAAAAGGATTCAGCAGGCGGGCAGAGACGTCTGCCCTACTGTTTTAGATTTCTAGTTGTTTAGAGAGCTTGCAGACGCCCTCGTCTGCAAGCTGTCGCGTTGAATCCACATTTTCAGAGGTAAAAAATGCTTAAATCGTTGCTAATCGTAATTATGACAATCTGTATTTTGCCGTGTAGTCTTTTTGCTCAAGTCGATCTCGATAAAATCGACGACGTGTTCCGGGAGATGGAAGAAGGCGCATTGACGTTAAGGTTCAACGACGCCCTGAACGCCGAACCGATCGAAGGCGCGTCGGCGTCGATCGAAAACGTCGGTGAATATCGCACCGACCATGAAGGCAGGGTCAGTTTCGAGATCCCCGGCGATGGCGTTTACAGCGTGATATTCGAGAAGCCCGGCTATATCAAGTCGAGATTTAAAATCGAAGTCATGGCGGGATCGCTGTTCTTCAACCGTTTTTCGGTCTCGCCGGTCATGCCGTTGGGATCGCTGCGGGTGGTTTTGGACTGGGGCAAGAATCCTCGCGACCTCGACGCCCATTTTGTCAAGCAGGGCGCTTATCACATCTCCTACCGCAGCATGAAATCCGCCTCCGACGGATCCGCCAAATTAGACCGCGACGACACGGACAGCTTCGGACCGGAAACCGTCACCGCCGGAGAAGTCGATGAGAACGCGGTTTACGAGTTCTACGTCCACGACTACTCGAATAAAAACCGAGACCAGAGCGTCGAACTGTCCAAATCGAAAGCCAATGTAAAAGTATTCGGCGACAACCGTCTGCTGCACGTCTTCCGGATTCCGCAGGATGAAATTGGAACCTATTGGAAGGTGTTCCGGATTGTGGAGGGGCAGATTGGGACGGTTAATGAGATGGCTGGGGCGGTAGATAATTGAATGAAATTGGTATGTAAAATTACCTTTCGCTTACATGCTCCTGCGCAGAAATACATACCGTTGCTGTATTTATTACTATGTACAGAATAAAATGTCATTGCGAGTCTGCCTTTAGCAGACTAAGCAATCTGCTAACATCTTGACAA
>CAZWOY010000269.1:0-6151 GCA_964635255.1 uncultured bacterium | reverse complement strand
TTAGTCTGCTAAAGGCAGACTCGCAATGACACTTTTTTCTGCACGTAGTAATAATTATTAAGCGCTGTTACAATTAAAGTTAGGTAAAAAAAGAGGCGCTTCAGCATGAATATCGAGCCCGAAATCACATTTCGGAATGTTGAACATAAAGAAAATACTCGCGGATACGTTCAAGAAAGAATTGATAAACTTGAAAAAATCTGCGATTACATCAGCAGTTGCAGAGTTGCTGTCGAAAAACCCCAAAAACATCAGCAAAGCGGCGGCGCTTACAGGGTGAGGGTCGATTTGACAGTCCCGCCAAGCCGCGAACTTGTCGCTTCGAAGGAACCTGGACAGGGAAATATTCACGATTCTCTTCTGGCGACCATTCGCAGCGCCTTCGACGCAATCGAACGCCAACTGAAGGAATTGAAGGCAAAACAACGCAACGAAATTAAGCGCCATCCCGAACAGGAGATGGAAGCCATCGTAGAAAAAATACTGCACGACCAGGAATTCGGTTTTTTAAAAACCATCGACGGAAGGCAGATTTTCTTTCATAAAAACGCCGTTTTAAACGACGATTTTGACCGCCTTAAAGAAGGGGACGGCGTCAATTATACCGAATCGTTCGGCGACAAAGGCCCGCAGGCGAGTACGGTCAGCATCGTAGATAAACGGGGTTGACAGAAGGGGGCGGTCAGCATAGATTTCTCCTGTCGGAAGCGGAAGAATACGGCCAACCGCTGCTGGAATATCTAAAAAACGCCAAAGGCGTTAAAAACGCCGAGATTGCCGGCAATTATCGAAGAAACAAAGAAACCGTCGGCGATATAGACATATTGGTCACCGCCAAACGCGGTTCGGAGGCGATGGATAAATTCGTCGAATACGACGAGGTCGATGAAGTCGTCGCCAAAGGCAAAACCAAATCGACGGTCATCCTGCGTTCGGGCTTTCAAATCGATTTGCGCGTCGTTCCGGCGGTCAGCTACGGGGCGGCTTTATACTATTTCACCGGCTCGAAAGCGCACAACGTCGCCGTCAGGAAAAAAGCGGTCGCCAAAGGCTTAAAAGTAAACGAATACGGCGTGTTCAAAGACGATGAACGCATAGCGGGAAAAACGGAAAAGGAAGTATTTAAGTCGGTCGAACTGCCGTATATTATCCCCGAACTGCGCGAAAACCGCGGCGAAATCGAAGCCGCTGTGAACGGCGAACTGCCTAAGCTCGTGGAGCTGAAAGATATCCGCGGCGACCTCCAAACTCACACGAAGGCCTCCGATGGTAAATATTCGCTGGAAGAGATGGTCGATGCGGCTCGCGAAATCGGCTATGAATATTACGCCGTAACCGACCATTCCCAAAAGGTATCCGTAGCCGGCGGATTGGACGAAAAAAGACTCAGGAAACAGATCGAGGAAATCGACAAACTGAACGAAAAGCTGGACGATATACTCATTCTGAAATCGATCGAAGTCGATATTCTGAAAGATGGAAAGCTCGATCTTTCCGACGACGTCCTGAAAGAACTCGATCTTACGATCTGTTCGATTCACTATAACTTGAATCTCCCGGAAAAGGAGCAGACCGAGCGGATTCTGAAGGCTATGGACAATCGATATTTCAATATTTTGGCTCATCCCACCGGCAGGCGGCTGGGTGAACGGGAAGCGTACCGGATCGATATTGAGAAAGTCCTGAAAAAGGCGAAGGAAAACAACTGTTTCCTGGAGGTTAACGCCGATCCCGAACGGCTTGACTTGAACGACGTTCATTGTAAAATGGCTAAGGATGCAGGCGTCAAACTATCGATATCGACGGACGCCCATACGATCTCCAGCTTGTACAACATGAAATACGGCGTCGCCCAGGCGCGGCGCGGATGGCTGGAAGTCAAGGACGTCCTGAACGCGCGAAGCTGGAAGGAACTTAAAAAATTGCTTAAAAAAGGATAGATAAAAAAATGAAGCACAGCGACAAACTTCGGATCGGCGCATCGGGATGGAATTACAAACACTGGAAGGGCAGGTTTTATCCCGAAGACCTTCCGCCGGATAAATGGCTCGAACATTATATGGACGTATTCGACACGGTCGAGATAAATAACACGTTTTATCAATTGCCAAAAAAAGACGTCTTAAAAAACTGGCGCGAAACCGTACCTGATAATTTTCAGTTTTCCATCAAAGCCAGCCGTTATATTACTCACATGAAAAAACTGAACGATCCTGAAGAATCGATAAAGAATTTCTTCGATACAATCGAAATTCTGAAGGATAAAATAGGCGTTATTCTTTTCCAACTGCCTCCCAGGTGGAATTTCAATCCGGACAGATTAAGTTCGTTTCTTGAAAAATTACCGGACGGCTACAAATATGCATTCGAGTTCCGCGACGATAGCTGGTGGAATGAAAATACTTACGATATCCTCGACCATCACAATGCTGCGTTTTGCATCTACGACCTGGATGGCGATAAATCGCCGCAGCCGATAACCGCAGACTGCGCTTACATCCGGATGCATGGACCCGGCGATAAATATCAGGGCAAATACGACGAAATTTCGCTTTCAGCGTGGGCGTCCGCAATCAAAAGATGGTTGGATGACGGGAATAATTATGTTTATTGTTATTTCAATAATGACGACAATGCGTATGCGGTCGAAAACGCCCAACAATTGAGGAGTATGTTTTAGATTTTTAATGTTTTATTTTGCAAGCGCTTCGGCATGAATTATTTGTTGCGCAGAATAAGTTCCGCACCTTAAAATCGCTTTATTTATCGCAATTTTTCACTTGATTTTTGATGTGTTTTATTATATCTTTAACACAATTCGCACGTGGGGTACGAATTTGAGAAAAGGTGAGTTAATAATGAAAAAAACAATTCGATTAACACTGTTATTTTACCTTTTAATATTTAACGTTGGGCAACTTAGCAGTGCAATAATGGATACTACGCGCGTCAATTGGGATGGGATTTCTAACCGTCTCTGCCTAGAAAATCTGGTCTGGTGTGGACTATCGGAAGTTACCGCATTGGATTCAAGCGCTTTTGATACTTTCGTAAATAGAAGGAACGCGTCTTTCTTTGATTGGCGCGGATACGGAGAGGACTCGTCGGACGAATTCGCTTTGGTACTGTGCGTTGTACAACTTCCTGATACTGCAAACCTTGTAAGCGAGGCTTCTTCATATAAAAATTCATCATTAACAGATGACGCAGGTCCATTATTAATAGAAACACAACCACAATGGCCGGATGATATTGAATATACTATTGCAGATGGAGAAAGACTGTGGTATATACAGGATATTGAAGATTATTCTTCAAGTATAAACTGGTTACCGATAGTTGATGTAATGGAGCAAAAAGGTCGCTTTGACGTTGTAATCGGATTAATTGACACTGGAGTTTCCTTATATGAGGACTGGGAAGATTCTGAAGACCTAAGTCATGGCGATTTGATGAATCATGTATTTTTAGATACAGCGCGTTTTTATCTTGGCGATGATTTCGATATTAATCAAGAAAGTAATGGTTTGTTTGATGGACATGGACATGGGACAGCAATGGCACCAAGAGACAACCCTGAGGATAATTTGTATTCCTTCACTTTCATCGATGGCACTTCACCTGCAGCCGCTGTCGTCGCAGGAGTGGCAAGCTTAGTGATTTCCGAAGCATTAGACAATGATTATGAACTTCCTACATACAAAATTCGCCGGATAATCGAGAAAACCTCTCGCGATGTAAATTTCGGTGAAGAATATCAGAATAGTGATTTATCTCTTTTCGATTTTCAAATGGGTTATGGTATTGTTGATTGTGAAGCGGCAGCCGCCAATCTCGACCTCCAAAATTGGGAACTTGAACCGGAAGAGTGGTATTGGATATCATCGCGAATCAATCCTGTGTATAAAGATCCAAGAAGAGTTTTTGAGGATCTTACTTTTCAAGACAATACATTCGATAATCGTTTAGAATGGATAGCATCGAATGAAGAAGATTTTGACTATTATAATCCGGAAGAAGATTTATGGGGAGAAGAACCATGGGGGGAAGAACCTGAGTGGGAATGGGATTTCAGAAATGGTTATATTATCGGTCTTAATGAGGAAGCCGCAGAAAATGAGGAGCTATTAATTTGCGGTATGGCTCAGGATATCGACGTGGAAATACCGGTGGAAGAGGGTTGGAATTTTGTCGCCTATTTTCCATATTGGGAGGACGAAGCTGAGGACGTCCTTACTTCAATAGCAACATGGGGTGATCCCAATTCGGGTCTGATTTTGGCTAAAGGACAAAATGGCGATTTCTATTCGCCTGAATATAGTTTCAGCAACCTGACAATGAAGCCGGGAGAAGGATATAAAATGGAAATGGATAAAAACGCCACCTTGATATATCCCACTGCCCAACCCTCCTCAGTTAATAATGGTGAACATCGTAAACCAACCCACCCCGTTCATTTTCGATTTATATCGCGCACGGGATATTTCCTCCCGATATTAATAAACGGCATAAATGTTGAGAATCGTGATGCTGAATCGGATGATGAAATTGGAGTGTTTATAAACGATACAATGTGTGTCGGAGCAGGCGTATTCGAAGATCGATTTCCAATTGGATTTGCCGCCTGGTGCGATAATCCACGCACAGATAGGATTGAGGGATTCAGAAATTTTCAAAACCTCAGTTTTCGCTATTGGGACAACAGCGAAAATGAAGAGATCGGCCAGAACGAAATTAGTGTGTCGTTTATCGATACTATACACGAACCTTCATTGCTGGTTTTAACACTTGATTTTACTGGAAGTATAAAAGAATCCGGAACAGCTGATCAATTCGGTTTAATATCGGTTTATCCTAATCCCTTTAACTCTCAAACCGTGATCCACTATTCACTTACTGATCCCAGTTCTATATGTATTAATGTCCTAGACATAAATGGAAGGTTGATCAAAACGGTAATCAACAGGTTCAGCAACCGCGGGCAATACCGCATCGATTTTAACGCTGCATCGCTCGCTGCCGGTTCATACATAGTCGAACTCAATACATCCGAAAAACGATTCACCAAACTCGTGGAGCTTGTAAAATGAAGAATTTTTTCAAACAATCCTTGATTATCTTTTTTTCATTAATCTCATGCTTTTCCACTGCCGTTGGTCAGGTTTTTGAAGAACATCGGATTGACGGTTCATTAGGATTCATTGAGGATATAATTGCATTCGATCTGGATCGGGACGGCGATATGGATGTTCTGGCGAGCATACGGACGAATAATGAACGAGAACAAATATTCACTTTAATGAAATATGAAAACACGGGTGGAGGGGAATTTGAACGTCGTACCATTGTAGATAACTTTACATGGATGCAAGGTATCACTCCTATGGACTTCGACAACGACGGCGATATTGATATTTTATTAGCCGGATGTGAAGAGATCGATGAGCAGGTCAGTTATACAATTTTAGAGAACACCGGCAATCTTGATTTCGAAATACATTCGATAAACGCGAACTTCGATCAACACGCAGCGCCTTCCGAAATACAAGCGGCGGACTTAGACGGCGACGATGATCTTGATATAGCCGTCGCTTATTCTTTGATGGACTTTGGCGGATGGTATTGGGGAGGTCTGAAAATGTATCTTCAAACCGAACTATATACTTTCCGGGATACGACGTTAGTCGATTATGGCGCTAATGGCTGGCGCAGCCTTTCGCTTGAGGATTTGGACAATGATGACGATGTGGATATAATTTCTAATGAGTATGGTTTTAATAATAATGAACATTTAAGGTTCGGTTGTTGGGAAAATGAAGACGGCAGTTTTGAATATCACCCGCTGGGATTTATAGATCTCGCAAATATCATTGTTTTCGACTTGAATCAAGACGGTCGATTGGATTTAATTCGATGCGGCTGCGCCGATGAGGATTGGACGAATATTTATTGGTTGGAAAACCATGGCGATTTCGATTTCGAAAGGCGCAATATACATGGAAATAGGCAGGAATTCATTAATAACGCCGCCATTTCTGATTACGACTTGGATGGCGATTTAGATATAATTACGTCCGGATATGGATTGGTTTATATCGGGCGTTTGAAACTCAATATTCCATACCATTGTAAAGTAATAACATAGACAAAA
>CAZWOY010000268.1:0-6153 GCA_964635255.1 uncultured bacterium | reverse complement strand
TGAGTGCGCGCTTCAGCGCGTACCGGGCGCAAAATACGCGCTGACGCGCGCACTCAATGATGTTAATCCAGCTTATTTCTACTTCACCAGAACAATCTTCCGGATCTGACTCTCCCTATCCGACTGAAGCCTTAGCAGATATTCTCCCACCGGCAGATTCAATCCATCGACCGGAATCGTATGATTTCCGGCGGCGATAAGCTCCCCGCCGATTAATTCTTTAACAATATTCCCCCGAACGTCGATTAAATCCAAAGCAACTTCCGCAGGCGCGTTCAGGTAGAAACGCACGTTGATTGAACTGTTGAACGGGTTGGGATATGCGGGGTAAAGCTCTAAATCACAGGGGATTTCTGTAGAGTTGTCATCAACTGAAAAAAACCTGAAGTCGTATGTAAAACGCTCTTCACATTCCACTGCATAATCATTCGAGCATGCCAACACCCACCATTCAGCCGTGTAGTCCCGAGCTGTATTTAATCCTAAAGAATCAACCATTACCTCGAAATGGTTCTCTTCTATATCTGAAAAGCTAACTGAATCCTCTTCAATCCCGAACCACCATGTATAAACTACATGATCGCCTTCATCGGGATCTTCGGTTATTTCCCACTCAAAATGTAGATCTGGCGTCTCGATATCGGCGCCGTTTTCGGGAAGCAAAAGATTGAACGCTTCCGGAGGGTGATCAGGGCTGTACATGAAGGTAAACCGCTCTTCGCATTCCGTCTGAAGCTCGTTCGATTGCGCAACCACCCACCAGGCGAGTTCCTCATCCTCGGGAAATTCGATCACGGTATTGATTTCGTCCGTCGAAAAGCCTGTGTCCGGCAGCGTTAGCGTAAAAACGCTGTCGATCAGATCGATGCTGAAATGGTATTCGATCGCGTCGCCTTCGTCGGGATCGACCGAACGCTCCCACCGGAAAGCAACTATATTCGATTCGAGAACGGCTCCATTTTCAGGTTCGACCAGCGCGAACGGCGAGGGCGGCGAATCCTGCCGATAGGTAAACGTAAAATGTTCCTCGCATTCCGTCTCTTGTCCGCCTGCCGAAGCGACCGCCCACCATTCTATTTCGACGTCCTCCGGAATCTCGACCTGGAGTTCGCCCTGGTTTATGGCAAATTCCGTATCGCCGGTTTCGGCTTCAAACAACTCGCCATCAAGATTCATAAAGAATTGATAGGTTACTTCGTCACCGTCCGGATCCTCCGATTCTTCCCACCTGAATGATATTTCATCAGTATGCATTGCGGCTTCATTTTCCGGTTCAAGCAGTGAAAAGTCCGACGGCGGTCGATCGCCAGCAGCCGTATAATAATGATATACGCCATCTCCCGCCATTGTGCAGAAGAAATGCAGCTCGCCGTCCAAATCCTGAACCAGTAAATCCGTAAAATCGAAATCGTCTTCGTCCAAACCTTCGTTCATGACCGTCCAGTTTTCCATATCATGCTCCGATCTCTGGACTCCAATTTCGTTCGAAGCGAACACCACCCAGCCAGGAATTGTTTTTACCGTCTTAACGTGATGGCACCAGCGTCCCGCTTCCCACTCGCCGCCGAAATTTGTCGAATGCCACAATCCGTCAGAATCGGAGACATCGTCCGTGCCATAATAGATCCAATCTTCTTCGCCGGCTCTGAACGCGCATTCACTGGCAGGAAGTCCGTGAGCGCCGGCTTCTTCCCAGCGAATGTTGTTTCCTAATTCACAACGATAAAGACCTCTTGCCGTAGAAGCGAATACATAGGTGGAATTATCATGCTCTTTAAAGATGAGATGATTTACCGCCGCATCGGGCAGTCCCTCGTTACCTCTAACCCAATCGCCGCCGCCGTTCAGGGTGTAATAGACGCCCCAATCTCGAGTTCCTCCGAAAACTTGCCGGTTATTTTCCGGATTCACTGCAATCGTATAGGGCCAAAGCATCCAGTTATATACCTGAAAATCGCCGCCGTTGACGGATCGCCAGATTCCATCGGATCGAGATCCACCGGATCGGGCAATTAGTACCTCATTCCCATTTTCGGACACCCAGATCGATCGAACGGGCAGCCCCTGACAAATATTCTGCCAACGCTCGCCGTGATTTTCGCTTCGGTAGCAGCCGTCTTCACCGCCGGCGTACAAAATATCGGGATCGCTTGGATCTTCGACAATGCAGTATAGAAGACGGTTATTGATTCCATCGTTGACTGTATTCCATTCATCTTCCTGTGCAAACAACGCTGTCGCAGCAAAAATCAGAAGGAAAACTGTGCAAATATTTTTCATTTTCAAACTCCTCGCGGTTACATTTTCAACAATGTTAAGTTGTATTGTCCGGATTTGGACAGTTCGGACAAACAATTGACGATAGCCCGGCTCTCTGGTTCACTTAACAGCCAAGTTTATAAGTAACTTAAGAAAATTGCCGGCAAAATCAAAGAGCGCTGTCTAAAAAAACAGCAAATTTTAGTCCAATTATTTAGGTAAATAGATTCATCTCCCCTCCTTCTACCTGAATGAGGATCCAGGGAGGCTGCGCTCGATCGGAATATCTGCGATCATCCGTTGCATCCGTGTCATCCGTGTTCCTATTCATTTCACAGGAAAATAGAACTCCCCTGCGCAAACTTTCCCGCACCGGGCGTATCGGGACGCTCATGCGCGCTGAAGCGCGCACTCAATGGCAATAATTCAAACCTTTCCGTTATTCCGGCATTTTCATACACTTTTAAATATGAACTCTATTCCTACCATTATTTCCTTGCACTATATTCGGCGTATATTTTCGTATCATTGATTGAAACTCTAATCAGAGCGCAATGTCTGTTAAGATGTTGCCGCTTTAAGGTTTTTTACATTTGGAGGATACAAAATGGCGACAACTTTATGAAAATAATTACTATTGATCCTAAAGAACTTGCTCCGCGTCAGAATTATCTGCTGTTGCTGGGTATTATAATCCCAAGACCAATCGGACTAATTTCAACCCTCTCGAATGAAAACATTCCAAATCTGGCTCCGTTTTCATATTTTCAAGCTTTATCCGCCAACCCTCCGGCGGCGCTGTTCTGTCCGACTCGAAATCGGGAAGGCGTCGAAAAAGACAGCCTGCGCAACGTTAAAGCCAATGGTGAATTTGTCGCTTGCACAGTGACGGAAGAAATGGCGGAAAGAATGAATCTGGCTTCGGCAGAATTTCCGGAAAATGTATCCGAGTTTGAAAAATCCGGATTCACTAAGGCGGAATCGAAGGTTGTAAAACCTTTCGGAGTTATGGAGTCACCGGTATGCATGGAATGCAGAGTTGCAAATATTTTTGAATTTCCTCCAAATCCGCTGTCAGGGGCGGTTGTTGTGGGAGAAATACTCAGATACCATATCTCGGAAAACGTTCTGGATCAGGAAAATCTGTTGATAAAACCCGAGCGGTATAAACTAATTTCGAGACTCGGCGGATCGGCTTACGGTCGAGTCGAGAATCCTTTTGAGATGCCCCGTCCCAAACTTGATCAAGAGGGAAACGTTATACCGGGAAGTTTTACTAAAATTGAACTGCCTAAAAATGAATAATCCGCTATGGTCGCCAAATATCGACGAAATTGAGGACTTAAATTTATTTAAGTTCATGCAATTCGTCCGAAAAAAATACGGCATTCATATTGGGAATTATCAGGATTTGTACAATTGGTCAATTCTCGATATCGAACTCTTCTGGAACGCAATCTGGGAATTTAGCGGCGTAATTGCAGAAAAGAAGTCTGACCGAATATTGGATAACGGATTTGCCATGCCGGGCGCCGACTGGTTTCCCGGCAGCCGGTTAAATTTTGCCAAGAATCTCCTGAGATACAATGACAATAAAACAGCCATCATTTTTACCAATGAGAAAGAAGAACGAAGATCTTATACTTATGAAGAATTAAATAAGCGCGTCGCTGAATTAGCCTCGGCGCTGAGAAAACATTGCGTCGAACCGGGGGATCGCATTGCGGGATTTCTGCCAAATATACCTGAGACTATTATCGCTATGCTCGCTGCGACAAGCGTAGGCGCGATATGGTCTTCCTGCTCGCCGGATTTCGGCATTCGCGGCGTGATGGACAGATTTGGACAGATTGACCCGAAAATCCTGTTTGCCGCAGACGGTTATTATTACAATGGAAAACAAATAGATTCCATCGGCAAAACCGGCGCTATCGCCGATAATTTGAACGCACTCGAAAAAACGGTAATTTTCCCCTATATAAACGACCAGCCTGACATATCAAAAATAAGAAATTCTACCTTGATTGAGAATTTCGTCGATAAGAACGCTTCGGAAATTAAGTTTGAAAGCCTTCCGTTCGACCATCCCGTTTATATAATGTATTCCTCAGGGACTACAGGGTTGCCGAAAAGCATCGTTCACGGCGCCGGCGGAACGCTCCTGCAGCATTTGAAGGAACTGGCGCTGCATACGGACTTAAAACGCGAGGACAGGATATTTTATTACACTGCCTACGGCTGGATGATGTGGAACTGGCTGGTCAGCAGTTTGGCGGTTGGGGCGGCTGTCATGCTTTACGACGGTTCGCCGTTTTATCCAACTCCGGATGCGCTTTGGAAGTATGCAGAACGGGAGGGTATGACCGTTTTTGGGACGAGCGCAAAATATATTTCCGCTATCGAGAAAGCGGGCGTTAAACCCCGCAACACCCGCAGCCTTAATAATCTACGGACTATCCTGTCAACCGGATCGCCTTTACTGCCGGAAAGTTTTGATTACGTTTATCGGGATATTAAGAAGGACGTTTGCCTGGCCTCCATTTCCGGGGGAACTGATATCGTGTCCTGTTTTGCATTGGGAAATCCCATGGAGCCGGTTTATCGCGGGGAGTTGCAAACGCGGGGATTGGGATTGCAAGTGAAAGTTTTCGACGAAAATGGAAATTCAATAACCGAAAAAAAAGGCGAACTTGTCTGTACGGCGCCCTTTCCATCGACGCCGGTATATTTTTGGAATGATCCGGATGGGAAACGGTATCAAAGCGCCTATTTCGAACGATTCCCCGGCATTTGGCGTCATGGCGACTACGCGGAAATCACAAAAAACAACGGCGTTATCATCTACGGGCGGTCGGACGCGGTTCTGAATCCGGGCGGGGTTAGAATAGGCACGGCCGAAATATATCGCCAAGTCGAGCAGTTCGATGAGGTCTTAGAGAGTGTTGCAGCAGGACAGGATTACCAAGGATCGGAACGAATATTGCTGTTTGTGAAATTGCGGAACACTGTCGAATTAAACGATGAACTTATCGAAAAAATTAAGGAAAACATAAAAGCGAATGCATCGCCTCACCACATCCCGGCAGCCATTTTCAGCGTGCCGGATATCCCGCGCACCATCAGCGGTAAAATTGTCGAACTTGCCGTTAAAAAGGTCGTCCACAATCAACCGGTGGAAAATATAGATGCGCTCGCAAATCCCGAAGTTTTAGAATTCTTCAAAGATATCGCTAAAAAATCGAGTTTTTCGGTTTAGTTAGAATAAACAACCTCCCAAAAGCGCTAGTTTGAAGCCTGCATTCTCTGAACTCGAATGTTGAATTCGTGTCAAGAAAGTCATACCTTACAGAGTAAAAAGCCGTAACCTAAAAGAGAAACTAAAATGCAACTGGACAGATTCCCTACAGAAAAAGAATACAAAGACCTGGAAGACTTCTTATATTCGGATGAAACTCCGGATAATTGTTTGAACATTTCAGAAATGGACGGTTTCTTAACCGCAATAGCTATAGGACCGAAAGCAATCCCGCCTAGTAAATGGCTCCCGTATGTTTGGGATATCGATCTGGAAGAGGAAATGAGTTGGGAATCAGGAAAGGAAGCTGATTATTATATTAATCTCATCTTAATGCACTACAACTCAATCGTAGATAACTTTAAATCTTTAGAAGTGGATGGTTTTCAGCCAATAGTATATAATCGAAAAAGCGAGGGTAAGGATTATATCATAATAGACGATTGGTGCTTTGGATTTATGAGAGCTATAGCGGTTTCTTACGATTCATGGGAGCCATTGCTGACCGATGAAGAATGTTTCAATCTTATTGGTTTGATGGTGATGCACGGCACTGAAGAAGGTTGGGAGAATAGGGAAAATGACCCTGAAATAAAAAG
>CAZWOY010000267.1:0-6172 GCA_964635255.1 uncultured bacterium | reverse complement strand
AACCTTGCAGAGTCGCATTGGCAGGCGGGGACGCCTGCCCTACCGGAAAAATTTATTTTCATGTTCCGCGGTGAAGCGCGCATTGGACGCCCGGTACGCGCTGAAGCGCGCACTCAATGTTGTTGAACCAGCCATTCTCATGACAGGTGGCGAAATCCGTTGCATCCGTGTCATCCGCGTTCCTGTTAACACTCCCGCTTTACTTGATCAAGGTTATCTTCATCCTTGAAACCTGACCGTTCGCCGACAACTGCGCGATATAAACGCCGCTCGCAAGCCGGCCGGCGTCAACCGTTATCGAGTGGTTACCGGCGGTCATTTTTCCCGTTGCCAGCTCGATCACCTGCCGGCCCTGCAGGTCGTAGATCGCAAAGTTGACCAGAGATTCCGCTGTCAATCCGTAGGTCAGCCGGGTCCGATTGTTAAACGGATTCGGATAGGCGCCTTGTATGCCGAATTCTACAGGCAGCCGCGAAACGCCGGTCAACTCGACGACCTGGAAATCATCAGCCTCGTAAACGCCGTCGCCCAGCTTATACGAATAATCGAGATCCCGCAAACCGTTCGCATCCATATACCGCAAGTTCAGCATTGCGCCGTTTAAAGCGCCGTCCTTTACTTCTGTCGCCGGATCGTCGCCCCAGACGGCTATGCCGCATCGGCCGCCGGATAAAACGCCGGAACCGACCAACTCCTCGCCGCTGTACACGCCGATTTCACCGCTAAGCTTCGGATCGGCTAAGACCAGCAGACTCATGTTTTCAGGCGTTGCCGGATGCACAGGCAGCAGCTCAGGCTCCGCCCAACCGCCGCGGCCGAGGGCTGCATTCTCATCCGGCATCTCAAGCCGGTAAACAAGTTCGGCGTCGCGAGCCATCTTCACAAGATAGCCGCGTCCCGCCATCATATCGCCCATGTTGCTGAAGTTCCACTCGCGGTTGTAAAATCTTCCAAAGCCGTCCTTCGCCATTATCAAGTCGCCGCCCAAACCGGAAAGAGCTACTATCGCGTCGATCGGATTGCGCAGGTAGCAGCTTATCATCTGCCAGCCCTCCTCAAGGTCGATCGGTTCGTCAGGCACAACCGTCTCGCCCTCCAGAGTCAACTCCCCTTCGCCGCGCATCTTGATCAAATAGCCCTCAGCTACGTTCCAGCCGGGGATGTTGTTGAAGTTGAATTCAGGATGGTAAAAACGTCCCGCGCCGTCCTTCATCATAACTAATAAATCGTCCTCGACAAGCCGCTGAGTAAGGACACGCACATCCTCCTCATCAGGCTGCAGATAGACCGAAACCATGTTCCAGCCAAATTCAAGTTCCAAAGTGTATTCGGTATGAACCGGACCTTCGACCACGTTCAGCGTTACCGGAATGATCGTCTCGCCGCCGATTCCGTCATGTGTGAAAACCAGTTCGCCCTCGAACATCTCCGCCGGCAGATCCTCGGCGTTCAGCGCCAACGTAAACTCTTGCTCTTCGCCGGCTTCGATAACGCCTTCCACCGGATTCAATTCAAACCAGCCCCGGCGGGCGTCGATCTGCCAAATATCCACCCGGTCGCCTCCGTCGTTGGGAGAATTGTTGCTGACCGTCATTAGAACCCAGCTATAAACATCGTATTGATTCGTTATGAAAGCGGCATAGGGCGCCCCGCCCTCTTCGTGATCGATGTAGGCAACATGCATCATCTCGCCGTTGCCGGGATTGATTTTCTTGACCACCGACCGATTTGTATCCCGTTCCTTTACAAATAAATACAGCGTGTGACTGTCTGAATCTTCTGGGAAATTGGCAAGCCCGTAAACACGCTGGTCGTGACGGCTGATTTCGGCATGTTCATTGCCTTCCCGGTCGATGGCTTTGATATCGGTGGTGGTGCCTGAAATCCAAAGCCACTCCCTCTCCCGGTCCCAGGCAAGATTAGCCGTCGGTCTTAACGGATCCTCGATTTGGACATGCACTTCGCCTTCGGTATCAAAGCCGAAAATATAATCGCCGTCTTCATCCTCGCCGGCTCCCCAGATTAGTTCGCCGTCCCAGGCAAGATCCTTATATCCCCGGTCATCATCGCCAGGCTGCTCGAATGTGCGAATCAGCTCGCCATCGCGATTAAGCACATAAATAACCGGATTGTCATCGCCGCGTCCGCCGACGTAGAAAAATTCGCCATCAAATACGGCGCCCTGAATGTAATTGTCTTCAAGATCTGCGCCGTAATGATAATCTACCCGCAGCGTCCACGGATCGGCGTTCGCATCGCCGATTAAACGTTTCTCGGCGGTGTAAGTTAACGGTCCGTTGCCGTCGTTGCTGATTTCGAACTGCCGTTCCGCTGCATCGTCCGGAGCTATCTGAACGATAATTTCATCGTCGGAAGGATTGCACTGCGAATGAAGCATGGAGACGTCCAGTTCGAAGTCGCCCTCCTCTTCGATGTTGATCTCGGCGACCATAGGCAGATAATCTTCCATCGTAAAAATGAGCTCATATTCGCCGAGAGGAATATTTTCGATAGCCCAACCGCCTTCATTGCCTGAAAAGCGATTAATTTCAAAAGGATTAGAAACGATATGGACGTTTTGCATCGCAGAATCGTCGGTTTCGTCGGTTACCGTTCCCGTCAAATTCGCAACCGGAGATTCTATCGACAGCACAACCGGCGCTTCGAGCATGGGCTGATTTTCATCATCGAACTCGAACCTGACAATACCGCAGTTCACGCCGGCTTCCATACCTTCCGTGTCTATCATCAGGATAACGTCCAAGTCGCCTTCAGCATCGATCACGCCCTCGCGCTCCTCAATCGCGAGCCATCTGGCGCCGCCGGCCCATTCCGCCCAGCGCATCAGGTTGACGCATTCCATCATACTCGACCATTGCCAGTTATTCTCGAAAAACAATGTACCTGTTATTCCAGTGAATAAAACATAACCGCTGCCAAAAGGCCAATCGGCAATGATAGAGGTGTGTTCCTGCTGCTGAGGACGGTAATACCAAACAGCGTCTTCAGGCAGATCGTTCTGAGCGACCGTCGCGTAATTCAGCGAATTGCCGCGCATCACGATGCGCTGCCGGTTGCGATCGTTGTTATCGTCGCGATAGAATTCGAAAGGCGTTAAAATGGGATATTCTTCCTCGATCCCCTCGATTAATCCGTCGCCGTCTTCATTCAGAAACTCATCGTTTACATTACCCCAGTCACCGCTGGGCCCGCGCACCACTGGCACATCCTCTTCATTCGAGAACAATTGAATATTCTGAAATGAATTGCTTCCGGCAAACATCGAAAAGGTTCCTCCACCATCAACGAATTCTTCGATTATTTCGCGATTTTCCATAAAATCCCGAAAATAGTCTTCTGTTTGGTCTTCGCCTCCAGCAATGTGATCGAATTCGTTTAAATCAATTTCGCCTATCTGGTCGATATCAATTTGTTCGGGCTCAACCTCTTGATTATTGAAGACAGCCAGCCAAGTATCTCTGTTGTGCCAGCCATAGGCTTGATCTTGTGCTCCTTTAACTAATAGCACGCGTATATCTTCAGGTTCATCGCGGCGCGGTCCGAAGCGATTGTTCTCATCATCGCATACATCGACAATTTCGATAGAAATGCTGTAAGCAACTTCCTGGTCGCCAAGATTGTGAAGTGTAAAACTCTCCTCCATTTGTTCGCCAATTTCCGCTGTAAACGCTATACCATGCGGATCTGCTACTATTTCGGCAACAGCGTATTGAAATCCCGTTAAAGTAAGCGCGAAAACTGCAAACAAAACTAAAATTTTCTGAAACGGCATTAAACCTCCGAATATAAAATAAAACATTGAATTCAATCGGCTGTATCGCCAATCGAGAAGCAGCGCTGAAGCAGTCTAAAGTTTGAAGTCCAGATGTAATTTACAAAAATAACTTTTTTCTTTGAGTTTAGCAAGCAATAGTAATCGTAAGTAATATTCTTTTTCTAAGTGCGAACATTATTCGCGGATGTTGGTCTAAAATTCGCAGCCGAATGAAATCATAAATCCGGGATTTCTCTCCCGATAAGTGAAACCGGTTTGAATTGCCGGCGGATTGGCGAAAAAATCGTATTGCGCAACCATGTAGTTTAGAGCAGCGGCAATTCCCAATCCCCAGCAAAGCCTGTAAAAGTCATTGTACGCATCGTACTTTCGGCTGATTTCAGCAGGCTCCTCCGCCTTCATATATTCTTCCCGTTTTTCCCCAGCCATTATAACGCTCGCCGTAAATCCGCCTATTAATAGGACTTCGACGCCGGCAAACAAATATCCGTTCTTATCGTGTTCGCTTATTTGCCCCCATCCGGGAAATAAAATCGACTTTATTACAGATTTTCTGGAGTGAGAATAAGGTACGGAGATTCTGACTGTATCTTGCGGAATTTTCGTTTCGGTTTCTTCCGGAGATCCAATCAAAGACGGTTTCTTTTCGTTTTTAAACTTATCCTGAACGGGCTTGAATATTCTCCATACAGGCGGAGGCAGATCAGCCGCCGTGTATTCAAGATCGGGGTTTAAATTTAGGGCGTTCCTAAATGCTTCTTTCGCCGGAAACTCCATTTGCCTCATCGCATAACTGCATCCCAAAGCCATATAGATAAGCGCCTTGCTGGTATCTTCGGCGCTATTGCCGGCAAGCGCCCTTTCTGCGATCTGTTCGACTCTGCTGAAATTCCCGCTGAGATAAGCGTCCCAGGCGTCTTCGACCGGTCCGGCGGAAGCGTTTTGAACAAGTAAAGGGACAAGCAGGAGAAAAAAGAAACGCCGGGTCATTTTACGATAACGATTCGATTCGATCCGAGCAATTCTTCTTTTGAGGATAGAATTTCATAAATATACGTTCCAGCGGTCAGATCCATCCCGTCCAGACTGAAATAGCCGATTCCTTTGGGCAGAGTGTGATTGCGCATCGCAGCGCCTTTAAGATCGACGATGCGGAGATATAAAGCCTGATAGGGCAGTTTGATATTAATCGACCCGTTTGATGGATTCGGGAAAGCCCAGGTCAGATTCAGGTCCTTCGGAGTCGTAAATTGATTATCCTCGTCTATGGAAGTTACATAGCTGTAAACTTCGACGGAGTTTTCAATAATTAATCTCGGAGATATGGAATGAATGCCGCCGATCGCATAAATTTTATGATCCAGAGAAACTACCGCCAAATCGGAGCGGGGGATGCTCATCGGAAAGATGCGCACCCATCGATTATGTCGCGGCAAATAGCCATCGACGTCAGCAATTGGCGATCGACGCATCGAAATGACGCCTGCAGTAATGAGCGTATCGCCTAAAAACGCCGCTCCCAAATGCCCTCTTGCATTCCTGAAACGACCGATTGCTCTCCAGTTGTTGTCTCTGAAGACTTCGACAGGTTCGACAAATCCGGCGTCCACTCCGCCGATGGCAAATACAGCGTCATTGTTAACGAGTCCGAAATTTGATCGGCCCGCCTCCATATCGGATTCCAAATGTATCCATCGATTCCTGCCAAATACATACAAAAATCCATCCGCCATGGCTCGACTGCCGTTATGAATCTCCCGACCGCCAACAACCATAATCCATTGATCTGTTCCAACGGACGCAGTTCCCCAGCGAGGTTTGGGAAGCGGGTTAAAGCGCTGATAGGGCTGCCGTCGATTGTTCGGCAGAAACTTGAAAATATGCTCGCTGACCATACCGCGCTCGGTTCTTCCGCCAATAATAAAAATCGTATCCTCAACTGTCACTGCATTATGATAATGCAATGGCAGCAGCATCTCAGGTCCATTCTCCCATCGATCCTCTTCAGGATCGTAAATCTCGACGGAATTGGTCAGTCTGTTATTATGCGACATTCCGCCGAAAACATAGATTTTACCATCATAAACGGCAGCCGCATGTCCCCAGCGAGGCAGACGCATCGCCGCGGCTTCGTCCCATTGAAATCCATCCTGTCCAATTGCGATCGAACTGACCAGAACGAATAATAATATGTAAAACTTACTAAACTTCAAAAGTTTTTCTACAAAAATTTGTCCTTTCTTTTTTCCGGCTTCTAAAGGCTTTTTAAGCAAAAAGCAATTATCTTCCTATCGCACCCGCACTACGGAACATGAAAATAAACTCATTTTCCGACGTAAGTCGCAACCCCCCTGTATCCCCCCTTCAGATAGAAGG
>CAZWOY010000266.1:0-6183 GCA_964635255.1 uncultured bacterium | reverse complement strand
TCTGGCGCTCATTCGTATGCATTAGCTTAGATAATTTTAACACGTTGGTTATTTTTCGGATTATGCCCGTTGAATTATTTTTTTTTCGCTTGGTTTTGCCCGAATCAAGCTGTCGATTATTCATTATGGAGCCATAATAAAAACTTTTTACATTATGGTTTCTTGCCATTAATATTTCCGTCAGCTTTTCCGAATAGTAATCGCCGGCGCGGGAAATATTCAGTATATTTAACTTAGGCTTTTTCAATTTAACCGTATTTCCTCTTTAGTATTGTTAGCTGAAATGCAATGAAAACCCATAATGCAATGGCGACCTGCAGGTGATGAAAGGGCGAATCGACCATAGCCGCTATTAAGGCATTCAGAAAACCGGCGTTTATACTCATCAAGAGCCAGTCATCCTCTGTCCATTCGTCTTTTTTCATTCTTTTTATACTGCGAAAGGATTTTTTAAAGGTCAGGAAAAAGATCAGCAGCAAACCAATTGTTGTAAAAAAACTAAACTCAAAATACCATCTTAAATAAACGTTATGCGGATGCATAGCTCTGATTATACTTTTGGGAAAGGTTAAATTATAGATCATTTCGTAGTTATCAATTCCCATGCCAAACGGAAAAAAATGCGGGATAAGCTTGAACGAATTCATCCAAATTTCAACTCTCCCGATTGAAGACCAATCGGGAAATAGACCGACGCCGAAAAGCATCGCGAGTCTGTATAATACCAGAGTGGGAACGGCTACGACGCCAATGATAATAATCGGAGTCATGACCTTTAAAACTCGCCGGTCTTTCCATGAGATATAGACTAGAGATATTAATATCACAAGATAAGCCGCCCTCGACTGTGTTATAAATATACCGGCAAAAATACCAAGCAATATTATCCACCACTGGACTTTGGAAGTGTGTGATTTACTGTTAATAAATGATAATAACGCAAATGGAGTAATCATGCTGAAATAGACGGCGGCAGGATTAGCGCCGCTCCAGCCGACAATCCATCTGGTCCAACCGACTACAAAATATCTGCCCAAACTCAGGTAGCCGGTTATAGCTGCAAATATACACATAATAGTCAGCATTTTGCGAGTCGCTTCATTTGATAATTTCAGATTATAAAAAACAATGAATATAAGCATCGGGAGAATCAGCATATTCATATATACATATCTGCCAACCGATAAGTCATAAGCCTTAGCATATCCAATCAATCCCGTAACTGCAACGATAAACAAAAGGACCGGGAATGGGAATTCAATCGATATTTTTCCGGCCCGCAGGCGACCGGCTAAAAAAGAAACAAGAAATAGAATGGTCAGAAAAATTATAAATCGTTCCGGTGTGAAGAGAAAAATTAATGGGAGGACATAAACAGCATAGACCTTTACATTAAAAAAAATGGTCAGAAAAATGACGCCGCCAATTAGTCCTAAACCGAGAATTCCCTTTTCTGGATCGGTAAATAGAAATACCAATAACATCGGCAATAAGACAGACAGACCGAACAGCGCTATCGATAACAAAAGTGAAGGCGGTTTAGAACCGTCTGGCGCCCATAATTGTCGATATTTGTTCAGCAAACTAACTTCTTTTTCGTTTCAAGGTCGAACCAATTTCCTGAATCTTCTTCCAATCATGCGGATTTTTTTCAGGTATGGATTTCCAGTATTCGAACAGAAGGACTAAAACCAGCGTACCAATCAGTGAAGCTACCGCAGCCACGGTTACAATAAGACGGCGCGGCGGTTTGGCTTTTCTGTTAGGGACTTTAGCCGGATCGATCAATTGTATGTTCGAGGTCTCCCGGTCTTCCTGAATTTTTGCCGCCTCATATTGAGGATAAATATACTCGATAAGCGTAGATTGAATTTTTGCCTTACGCAGAAGATCTGCATAATCTCGCCCAAGCTTCGGGAGATCATTTAAACTTAAAAACAGGTCGCCTTCTTTGCCGTATAAAATATCGTTATATTTTTTCCCATATTCTTGCGAGGCTGATTTCAATTGATCGATAGTCGGGTGATCGGCTCCAAAGGAATTCCGCATAATTTCAATCTCGATCTCGGCGGCAATTTGCTGCGCCTTCAATTCTGACGCCGCCTCAATCGTCGCCATCGTTTGATTTGTGATGGATATCGCTTTATACTCGTTTTGGAACGCGATAATACTGTCTTGAAGCGTATTCAGCGAATCATTTATCTTCTCAAGTCTTTCACCGATATAAATCCGGTTCGCGCGAGCGTTATCGCTCGTAATCTGGCTGTATATCTGATCGAGTGTTCTTACAGCTTCATTTGCCATTGCTGCAGAACGTTCAGGCGACTTATCCTCCACTGTAACTATAATAGTATTATCATCGCGAGTTGTAACGTCATAATGCGCTTCAAAAGTCTTAAGAAGATCTTCAAAAAAGACGTCTTCCGCCATATTATAATTTTCACGAACGTCAAACTTATCGATTAGTCTTTCTTTTAAGGTTCTGCTTTTCAAAATAGTCTGGAATATATCTCCGGAAGGCATATCGAGTCCAAAACTTGAGGCAACCTCTTTGAGATCGCTTGGCAGGAAGGCCGACAGCCCCGTTCCGCCTCCTGTCGGCGGAAGTATTACGGCGGAAGCGCTGTACCAAACCGTCATTCTTAAGACGATTATAACCGTAATTAAGACCACGACGACAAAATTCACAATAAACAGTTTCCGCCATTTTGCCAACAGCAAAACTAAATCATAGAAATTGAGTTTTGCGACAGTATCTTTTTCTTCCATTGTAACCTTTCAATTAAAGACGATAACTCACGCCCAGATAGAATCTATCCTTCTTTAAGGTTTTTTCGGTATTCCAAATCGAACCTAATTGTACGAATCCGCCGGGAATTGCTTCCCAAACTAAATTTGCTTCAAATTCCGTCCACTCGGATCGGTCTCCATCAAGAAAATAAACTTTTTCGTTGAAATTTTTCGGTATCGGCTCATTTATGTCGCCGCCAATCGAGCCATGGCGATAATGGTCAGCTTTTACCGTAAATGACAAATTCCGCTTTAATCTGTATTTCATACCGACGCGCAAACGATCCGAGTTGGGAGCTATATTGCTGCCTAAACTGCTTGTCCAGGTTGTATATCGGTTAATCGGGAAAAAATGAGAATAAACAAAAGGCTCCAACCTGAAATATTCTATCATTCCGCTCAGTCCGTCGATATTCATGTCATGCAGCTTAAAACCGGCAGTAAAGCCATGTTTGTTCCCGGGATTGCCCTCGCCAAGTGAAGTCATCTTAATATCATCGATTAGTATAGTTCCATATATCAGACCCCGGTTGAAGAATCTTAATGAAACATCGCCGTGTAACAGGACATTGTCCTGGTCATCGCCGTCGTGTTCAGCGGAAACGAATGCATTCAGCGGATTTAGATAGGCAATATCCAATCCACGATCGCCCCAAATAAGCGACTCGCCGATACCGATAATCAATCTGTTTTTCCAAAGATATTCCAGTCTATGAGCCGTCATCCATTTATTAACAAACACAAGTCTGGTCCAACCAAGGTCCGTGGTGTATAAGGTATCCTTTGGAGTTTGATATGGATGCAATTTGCCGACTAAATATGTAAATCGAATACTTCGGCTGATTTCGACGTTCATCCTGAAATGATCAAATGACGGCGCATCGCCGCTTAAAACAAGGTTTTCAGAACCGGGCTGCCACTCCACATTGTCTTTTCCAAAGAAAAAGTCGAATGATTTCCAGTTCGCCGTGATATAAGCTTCCGTAAAATCATAATAGGTTTCTTCACCGCCATCGAGCGGTCCAACATAGCCATAGCGATCTTCAAGCAAGTCTGCGCGTGAATTATACGGCGCGTTTCCACGTTCCGTCCAGTCCGTAATCTTGAAATAATATCCTATTTGCTTATAAAAATCACCGAAAAATCTGAATCCGACATTGCGTCTGAAAATTGTTTTGGAATCGAACACATCCAAACGACCAGACGCCACAGGATCGAAAACAAAATAGGCATCGTCTGAATAAAAAGCGCTTAGCCGCCAATGAGGAGATTTAATAAGTTTCGCAACGCTAAAACCTGTAGGACGCACGTTTCTGACGGGTCGATCATTGATTGCATCCAGTCTCTTAATATCTATCGCATACTCTTGCACATAATATTTCAGATCTTCAACCAGCCTTGAATCATCTAATTTCGTATAATTACTAACTACATGCTGCAATCTAGAGCTTATCTCGGACCGTGACGCCGGTTTTTGCGTTATCATGGATAGCGGCAGGACGCCTCTGACTGCGCAGTTTTCCAGAAATAAATAGACTCGATCATTCACGGGCGCGCAGGCTGAAGCGTTCAATTCCTTTGAAACGCCGTTTACAACCATAAAAAAGGATGATAAAACGGCGGCGATTAAATAAAATCTTACCGTCAACGGTTCTCGTACTGCCTTTTGTAATATTCCATATATTCACCTGAAATGACCGATTTTACCCAGCTAAGGTTAGTTCCGTACCAGGTCACGGTCGCCTTAATCGCTTTCTCAAAAGACCATTTGGGTTCCCAGCCAAGTTCTTCCTTTATCTTCTGAGAATTCATGGCATATCTTCTATCATGTCCAAGCCTGTCTTTTACGAAAGTTATCAACGATTCCGGTTTGCCGAGTTCTTTCAAGAGCAGCTTAACCAAATCAATATTGTGCATCTCGCAATTGCCGCCCATATTGTAAATTTCTCCCGGTTTCCCCTGTTCTAAAACTTCGATCAGCCCGCGGCAGTGATCCTCGACAAAAATCCAGTCTCTAACCTGCATCCCGTCTCCATAAACCGGTATAGCCTTATCGTTTAAAGCATTATTTATCAACAGCGGAATTAATTTCTCTGGAAACTGGCAAGGTCCATAATTGTTTGAGCAACGGGTCGTTATTACCGGCAATCCGTACGTAACGAAATAAGCTCGAGCTAAAAGATCGCCGGCAGCCTTGGATGCGGAATAGGGGCTGTTAGGCTTTATCGGATGATTTTCAGTGAAAGCCGGTTCTTCTGGTTTCAAACTTCCGTACACTTCATCGGTCGATACCTGCACAAATCGCTCAATATTATTATTCAAAGCCGCATCCAACATCGCCCTCGTTCCGATCACATTTGTGTTCAGGAAAGGACCGGGATCTTCAATCGAGCGATCCACATGCGACTCCGCAGCCAAATGAAGAACTCCCCAGCAGTCTTTCATGACTTCAGATACAGTTTTCGAATCCGTTATGTCGCCGTGAATAAAAGTATATCGCGGGTCGTCTTCAATGTCTTTTAGAGACTCAAGGTTTCCGGCATAAGTGAGTTTGTCATAATTAATCACTTCCCAATCAGGACGCTCTTTAATAATCATCCTGACTAGGTTTACGCCAATAAAACCAGCGCCTCCGGTTACAAGTATTTTTTTCAAAAGCGGTTCCTCTAAAACAATCTTAGTAAAATTTCCTCGACCAGTCGTATCCTATCTTTGGATCGTCCCAGGGACGGCGATGTTCATCCGGCTGCTTGTAGTTGTACTTTTGCGTAACGACGTTTACAACCAGCGATTCCGTTTCAGAAATGCATTTCCAGCCGTGCATAACCAGGGGTGGAATGTGAATCAGCATTTGATTATGCTCGCCGATAAAATATTCTTCAGTCTTTCCAAAAGTCGGGCTGTCTTCGCGAATATCGTGCAGCACAAGCTTGATCATGCCTTTTAAGCATGTAACGTTGTCCGATTGTTTTTCATGGTAGTGCCAGGCTTTCACGACGCCGGGATAATTCGTGGTCATGTAAACTTGACCGAATCTCTCGAAAGCTTCATCGTCTTCGCGCAGAATTTCCATCAGCCTTCCCCGCTCGTCGGGAATAATGCGATGTTTTTTTGTTTTAACGCCTTCTATCATCGAATTCTTACCTGTTAAATGTTTAACATAACAATTGGTTCACTAAAATATCAGTAAACTTAATAATTTAAAGTATCTTCTCATTAGTGTCAATTGGCAGGCAGATATTCTATAGGTATTAAATAGAAATGTCCCTTGCCGGTGGATTAAGTTTGCGAGCCGGGAATTGGCGATTTTTCAATTTGAAAAAGATCAACTATCTCGTTCCCACGCAGGAGCGTGGGAACGAGATGGAAAAAAAGATTAATTCTAAAAAAAAT
>CAZWOY010000265.1:0-6233 GCA_964635255.1 uncultured bacterium | reverse complement strand
AGTGCGCTCCCGTAGAATCGAGAAGGCAGGCAGAGACGCCTGCCCTACCGGTGGATTTTTTTATTTTCCCAGTAATATCCAAAACTGCGCGTGTAAAAACAGGATCCATAATGAAAAAACGATTCTTGCTTATTGTCTGTTCACTTTTTCTCACAATCACTCTCTCGATTTTCACTTCCTGCGATTCCGACGATGATTCACTGCCGGAGACTTGGGATTGGGCGGCGGCGACGGAATTTGGCAGGCTGCCGAAATGGTCGCCGGACGGTCGGTATGTTCTATTTGGCGACGACCGGGTGGGCGAGAGCGGTATCTACATCTGGGATATCGAATCGACTCCTGTAAGAGCGTTCTTTGAGGATATTCCTCACAATTGGGATTATTGCTGGTCTCCCCAGGAATCTAAAGTCGCCTTTTCAAGCCCAGGAGCCGCGGGCGATTCGCTGACCGGAATATGGTTGTTTGAACTTACGACCGGTTTGTTAAAGAAAGTCTATAACCGCGGTCGAAATCCATGCTGGTTTCATAATAACGAAGATTTAGCCGTGCGCATCGACAATCCTTCTGAAGGGTCGCCGGGGATATATCGTCTTTCTCCTGCGCCCGATACGGCGCTCGGCGAAATGAACGCCGAACTGATAATTGCTAATGGGCACAAGCCTTTATGTTCGCCGGTTGAAGACGTCATCGCCTATGCAGACGAAGAAATCAGCCCTAAATTGCATATTCTGGATTTGGAACAGGGCGAATTATTCCTCAGCCGGCCCGGCGCGACAGGATGGAGTTGGTCGGGAAATGGGCGATACGTCGCTTTTTCGCTTAATGACTACAATTCCGGCACATTGCTTGACGTTCTCTGGCGGGTGGATATCAATAGCGCTGAAACCGCGGACACTCTGCTGAAATGGGCGCTAACGCCGTCGATGAACGCCGGCGGCGACCAGATAGCGTTTACCAGAGTCTCCGACGCCCGCTGGTCTGCAGTGTGGCTGTTCCGAAATCCTGACGAAGTCATCAGAATCGCAGATTACGGACTCAATCCGGTTTTCGATCCTACACAGGAAAGAATCGCATTGAATACCTCTATCGGCGGCGTCAGGGTTTTGGCAAGGATACGATAATATTTATTTCTCTATTGATTTCCGAGTTTTGATATTGTATTTTATGTATATCTAAAAGGTACATTTTTTGCCTTTTAGATTTACGGATTTGATAATCATGTTTGGGAGAGGAGAACCATGTTTGGGTTCGCGAATGCTTGTGAAATCGAAAGCGGGAAATGCTTTCAAGGATTGATAAACCCATTCTTCAAGGTTCCGGCGGCGAAAAGCAAATTGCCGGGAAACCTCTCTTTTACTCCGTATTGTGCATTTTTTGCACCGCTGATGCAGTCGATTGCACAATACAGAGATTCCTCATTAATCCCAGGCATTAGGAAAACAGCAGCAATGCGCAGCAATTTGAGACGAGTTTTAATGGATTTTTACGTAAACATGAGATTGGGTAGGACAAATGATTTGGCAAAGAACAGTAATTGGGATTGCATTATCCTTTGCCTTAACTTTTACCGCATGCGAAACTGATCAACTGACGGCTCCCGAGCCTTCTTTTGCAGGCTTTATAGAACTGACCGGACTCGAAGGAGAAATCGCAGGCAAAGAAGGACAGTTGTATGCGAAGGCGTTTGAGGTTTTTGTTACCGGCGATTCCGGCGAAGCGGCTGAAAAAATCCCGGTTTCAATCTGGATAGATTCCGGTCCGGGACAAACGGCGGTTTATGACTGTTTCACCGATTCTGCCGGGCGAGTCAACGCTCTGTATTATCTGACTATTCCTTACGGTAATTCGACCGCTATAATAAAGGCGACTTGCGGTCAGGACACAACCGCTTTTACGATCGATCTTTATGGATCTATCTCACCGAATCATTTATCGCTGGCGCTCGATAAAAACGTTGTAGAGTCTTCTCCCACTCAACCAGCAACGATCGATCTTAAAGCTAAGTTGACCAATTCTAAAAACCTGCCCGTCCCGAATCAAATTATCAATTTTACAGTGGTCACAGGCTCCGATACGACCAGCCTTTTCGCACTCACAAACGAAGAAGGCGCAGCGAATACCGAGTTCAAACTAAAAAGAAACTGGTATGGCGCATTAAAAGTTAGAGCGCGACTTAAAGATCCATTGCCGGCAAGTTTTCATGACATGAACGAGTTCTGGAGCCGGCAAGTCGATTGGATCACAAGACGAAGGTTTACATTGTGCAAGGAGAAGGTGTTATACGACGAGAGAACAATCGATGTAATAAGAGGAGATGCGAAAAAAGCCGGCGCAAAGCCTCATGTAACTTCTCCCGACAATGTCAGGTCTAAATAAATGAATGTAAATAATGTAAATATCTTATTAGTATTAAAGACTTTAAGTCTGTCTATCCAAACAAGCGCGAAAAAAACTTTCGACAATGTGATTTATAACACGGAACTAAAGGTTAATACAACCGTATTATTAAATAGAAAGGTTCCAGCTTATGCCGTAAAAAACGCTCTTTCGGATCGACCTTGTATTCAAGTTTTTTCGGAAACTGAGAACCTGGGCGACGCCGGGATTGTAGAAGCCCAAATCCTCCTCACCCTCAATCCCGGCGTCGTTGCCTTTTTTATCCCATTTACAATCGGAAAAGTCAATGGAAGCGAAACGCTTGATGGCGAAGCTCTGCCTGAAAGCGGTAAAACGCGGATCAAGCCGCATTCGGTTCCGGATTATTATACAGCAGGCTATCGCGGGTATTGTCCCCCGGTCTCTGCGCCCCTTGGGTATTCAGTAGGAAGGAAACGGTTGCTGTCCACTGCTGAGGGCGCGAGCCGGGGGTCGATGTTTTTTTTCTTATACATTCGACGGAGTACTCTTGTTGGAGTACACGCTTCAGCGTGCGGAGGGCATAACACGCTAAAGCGTGTACTCCAACGTTATGTACTCCAACGTTATGTATCCCAACGTTATGTACTCCAACTTTTCAAATATAGAGGCAATTATGGTTAAAAGGGCGTTTTTAGGAATACTGCTGCTTGCGCTAATCATGTTCGGCTGTTCGGACGATGAACAGATTACCGGACCGCAAAGTCCGGAGATGCTCAACGTTCAGTTGTACGCCCAACAGGATACGCTGCGTGGTTTTGACGGACGGCGGATCGATGTGCGCGTCTGGGCTGAGGTCAAGGACGCGGTTGGCAGGAAAGCCGTAAACCAGCAGGTTTTCTTCGCATACACAGCCGGCGGCGAAAGAATCGAAACCGGTACGGCAACCACCGGCGAAGACGGAACCGCGCGCTTATCGTTTACATTAGAATGTTCCAAAGGTATGGAAAACATTCTCATACAAGCCGATTGCGAAGGATTTACGGATTCGAAATCCTTGATCGTTATGGGAAGCGCCGCGCCGGCTGAGATCCGAATGCCGGCAAACCGGGCTTTATACGCCAGATCCGGCAGGATTGGTTCGATTTCGTTCACCGGCGCCGTGGTCGATTCCCATGGGATTGGCATACCTGGAGTTAAGCTGGAAATGAGGCTTGAACCAGCCACCCCGGATATTGAACCGTTCGGCGCGCTCCATCCTGTGGAAGCGACCGATGAGGACGGCAAGGCGGAAATTGTCTATGAAGCGCAAGATGAATATGGTTCGGTCATTGTCGATTGCAGGATCGATTGCGAAGACGAAAGCCTCGGCTCGATCGGCGCCCGGACGCGAATCGACGTAATCGAAGTTCAAAATCGAGGACGATTCCTTGAACTCCGTCCGGAAAGAGAAGTTGTCGCGATATTGCACGATTCCACCAAATTTGTCGATGTTACGGCTTACGCGCAGGATGACGAAGGCGCTCCCGTTTCCAATCTCGATATTTCTTTTTCGACGAACCTGGGGGTAATTGAACCGCTGGGAACGACGGATTCAAATGGTATGACGGTTGTCGAGTTCAATAATAACGGACAAGCCGGAAGCGCCCGGATAGTCGCATCGGTGGGAATCGAAGGCTGGGATGACGCTGCGACGACAATCGAGTGTAGAAAATTGTCGCCGCTTAACGCCAGTTTGCGTCTCGCTGCCGACAGAGACTTCATTTTTGCCGATAACGGTATTACAACCGCCAATTTAACCGCGGTCCTTGAGTGTGAACCTGAACCGGCTTTCATCAGATACCCGCTTGAATTCTCCTCGTCTCACGGAATCCTCCAGCCGGTTGTGGTTATGGATTCGCTGGGAGTCGCCCGCAACGTATTTATCGACGACGGCTTGCCGGCTATCGATGAGAACGGCGATCCTTTCCCGGCGGTGATTGCGGTTTCGCTGCCCGGTACGGATCTTCGGGATTCGGTTGAGATATATATCCGAGAAAATCCTCAGGTTCAAAGGCTCTACCTGTCCGTGGAAGACAATGAACTGTTGGCGGGCGGATGCGACTCCACCGCGGTTAAGGTTACGGCTCTGAAGAGCGACGGCGTTTACGCGCCCGATGGGACGATTATCCATTTCGACGCTGTTTACGGCGCATTTTCTCAACCGGCTGCCGAAGTTAGCGGCGGCGAAGGAGTAGCGGAAACGGTTTATTATTCGGGCGGCCATTTAGGGCAAGAGATAATCGGCGCCGCCTTTATCAGCAACGCAGACACTGTTCGCAGCGCCTGCCTCAACATTTGGCTAAAGTCCGGCATTCCCGATCAATTCATCGTCGATATCGACAGCGATACGCTCGTCGCTGGAGATAACGAGACTATGGCGACCATACGCACTACGGTTTTAGACGCCTGCGGATTTCCGGTGAATGGCTTCAGGATAAACTACAGTACGGATAACGGCAGTATAACGTCGATGTGCGAAACCGATGAAAACGGAATTGCCATAGCGCGCTACTTCCCCGGTCGAACGGCGGGCGTCGCTACGATAACGGCTCACTGCGAAGTGGCTAATGAGCGAGTAACGAGCCGGCATAATATTACAATCGTCAGTGCAAAACCAAACAGCATGCGGGTTTGGGTCGATCCCCGAGAATTTCGGTTTTCAGGTGCGTCATGCAGTCATTCTACTGCGAGAGCTGAAATCTTCGACAGGTGGGGAAATCCGATCGATTATCCAATTTCAGTCGTTTTCGGATTAATAAACGAACCGGAACATCCCGAAGGATGCTCATTTGGACAGTTTTACGAAGATAACTTTGTTTCACGTTCAAGTAATGGCATTGCTATGGCTAGTGTAAATCCCGGGACGAGGATAGGCGGCAAACTCCTCAGAGCCTATACCTGGCCCGATTCAGCACACGAACCTGACAATACAATTCAAGCCGTCACTACGTTCGCAATCGTCTCCGGTCCGCCCTTTCAAATTGACATCGACGTCGATAACGAACCGATCGACGTGGGCGGCGGAGCTTGGAGTCTTGAAGTTTCCGCAAGAGTCTGGGACATACACCGGAATCCGGTCGGGGATCAGATACCGGTTATCTTTTCAGTCGATCCGGAATTAGCGACCATCGATTACGCTCATACCGGCAATGAAAACAGGAACGGCGAATCGATAGAGGGGATAGCTTTTGCCGAGATGGTCTATCAGAGCTTTAATACATTCGAATCGATCACTATTTCCTCAAGAGTGCAATCTGCACAAGGCGAAATCGAAGGGAGGCGCGCATATATCCTGCCTCTGCAGCAGGGAGAGCTTGCGCTTGAGGTCGAACCGGGGAACTGGGCGTTTGGGAACGAGAACGACCACGCTGAAATAAGCTGTACGGCGACGCTGATCGACGGTCACGGAGTATTAATCAACAACGCGCCGATTCACTTTACGACCACGCGCGGCTTTATCTATTGGTTCAACGACCATGGCGATTACCTGCGCTTCCACCCGAATCCCGCAATCCGCCTGACGGGAGAGCGGGACGAGGACGGCTGTTCGGTAGTATGGCTGCGAGGTCTGCAGGATGAGTACTTCTTCGACGAGAATGCAAACGAAGCCCGGATTGAGATTAACGCGCGCGTTTCGGGTATGAATCTGTCTGCGGAACCGCGGGAGGCAGTTCTGTGGAGACGCTAAGCAGCGCGAACACTCTTGTTCGCGATT
This sequence comes from uncultured bacterium, assembly GCA_964635255.1. Lineage (GTDB taxonomy): Bacteria > Electryoneota > AABM5-125-24 > Hatepunaeales > Hatepunaeaceae > CAZWOY01. The sequence continues at coordinate 121 of CAZWOY010000265.1, read as the reverse complement.
GATGACGAGATTCACAACAGATTGAACAGATTTAAAAAGAGAAGTTCCTGGGAAAATAACGTTCCCTACGCAGTCATTCCAGCGAAAGCTGGAATCCATCTTCCTTCAGCGATAGCGCGAG
>CAZWOY010000264.1:0-6234 GCA_964635255.1 uncultured bacterium | reverse complement strand
GAGGGCGTCTGCAAGCTCGCTGAAGAAAGAAGTTATCTTACTAATAACAGTTTTTTTGTCACCGCGCTTCCTCTCGCATTCAGTTGCAGGACATAAACCCCTGACGCCAATCCGCTTCCGTTCCAAATAAGCCTGTGTGCGCCCGGTTTTTGCTCGCCTTGGAAAAGCCTTTCGACAACCGAGCCGTCGAGGCTGTAAATGGCGGCGCTTACGTTTGAGCGCAGCGGCGTCGAGTAGGATATATTGACCGTCGAATTGAACGGATTGGGATAACACTTTGCCAACGAAATGAATTCAGGCGCGTTGACGCCGGAGTCTTCTATCCAGTTGGTATATCCAAATTCGAAAGCTCCCATATCGGGCTGGACGCCGGCATACTCGAACCAATTTGCCCTAAAGAGGGTGTCTTCTTCGAAAACAAACACGTTTGAACCCGAATCGATACAGTCGGAATCGGCGGATAATCGATAGTCTTCATTTTCAGCATCGAGAAATAATGGATCACAGTCTATATTTCCATCCCACCATATTGGATCGCCGTTTTCGTCATCGACGACGCCATCGATCCCGCCTTCAACATTCGAATATGCGACAATCACTTCAGCCGGCGTTTCCCGGGGCTGCAGCGATTCGAAAAAGATTTCACTGCCTTCGTTATTCCGGATTATAGAATTAACGATCGCCGGACGACAATCATAACGAATAGAAACGCCGCCTCCGCCAAGGTTGTCAACGACGGTTACATTCGCTATTAAGGGCGAGGATTGGTAGAAGCAAGATATCCCGCCTCCATAATGCGCTTCGTTTTTGTAAATCACCGTATTTTTTATCGTTGCGACCGTCCGGTCGTTGCAGCTTATTCCCCCGCCGTTCGTTACAGAAGTGTTGCCGGAAAACAGACAAAATCTGATATCGGCGGTTGATTCATGAGCGAGATAGGCGCCACCGGCTTCACGCTCCGCTGAGTTGTCTATTACCTTAGTGTGCGTCATGACAAGCGTAGATTCATCGACGCGTATCCCGCCGCCGCAGTTTCGTGTGGAATTTCCGATAATCAGGCTGGAATCGATTACAGCGCTTCCGAAGTGTTCGATGCAGAATCCCGCGCCTCCGTTCGCAGCATGATTTGCCGAGGCAATCAAGTTTATGCCGGTAACCATGCCATTACTGCCCGTAACGTGGAATCCGCCTCCGAATTGGTAAGAGTCATTGTTTTCAAACCTAATGTCCCGAATAATTGAATTGGAATTGCTGAAGTAAATTCCGGCTCCGAGCCGTTGGGCGAAATTGTCCTTGATTTTAAGATTGGATAGGACGGGATGGCTGCCATCGACGAAAATCCCGCCGCCGTTGCGAGCGCTGCCATTTTGAATAGTGAAGCCCATAAGAACCGCCCGCCGGCTTTCGCCTCGTTCAATCGTTACGGCGTGATTTCGCCCCAGGCCGTCGATGACGGTCGAGTTGATCGTAGTCGTATCCCGGTCGAACAGGAAATTGCTTGCGACTACGATATTTTTGCCGTAGAAATGGATATTCTCCGTATAGACGCCTCGATCGACGAGCACAGTGTCGCCATGCTGCGCTGCGTCGATTCCCCCGCCGATATTGTGATAATCCGCGGGTACGCGTATTATTTCCGAATAAACGGAGATTGAAATGAAAAGAACAAACATGAAAATTAAGTTTGCATTGCGCATGATTCGCCTCCCTAAGCATTTTGAATTTTTGTCGGGGCGAGGCATGCCTCGCCCCGACAGATTTATTTCTCAAACGTTATCTTCCTAATCTGCGACTTCCCGTTTAGCCGCATCAGAACAAAATATTCCCCCGCCGCCAGCGAGCCGCCGTCCAATCGAAATCGATTTCCGCCCTCTCCGACCCATTGTTCCCGGCTGAAACTATTCAACGCTCGTCCCGCCGAGTCGTAAAGCTGAAATGATACAAAACCGGGACGGGCTGCGTTGAATTCGATGGTGGTCGAGCTGTTGAACGGGTTGGGGTAGGCGGAAATTAGATCAAATTTTTTGGATTTTCGAATAACTGTCCGTTTGCATAAAGCTTGCGAGCATTCGTGTATTTCAATGTTCACTTTATTCGCAGTTACTGCAAACATATCGAAAGTTGCTATGCATTGTGAATTGCCTGATGTTTTATTAGATCCGATTTCATGAGGATTCCAGGGATCGATTACATTTATAAGGTAAATTCCATTATCCCCGGCGATATAAGCGCAGCCATTCTCTACATCGACGTCATTCAATTTCCCCGGTAAATCGCATGTTCCAAGCAATCTGATTCCGTTCTCATTTAGATAATAGATGCTCAATCCCAATTCCATTTCTAAAAGATAAATCAAGTTGTTTTGAAAACTGAATCTGCCGGCGTAGTTCCGGGTTTGATAAATACCGCGTGTAGTTGGATTGTTCGGATTGCTTACATCCAAAACAAAAATTCCTAATTCGCCTAATGAACCAATGATAATCGAATCGAACAAGAAATGATCATTAACTCGGTTTTGGTAGTACACGGCTCTTAAATATTCCGGATTATTTAGAACCGAAATATTATAAGTGTAAACCCAAGCGGATGCGTCAAGGTTTTTAACAAGATACATAAGAGTATCGTCTATCGTAAAAGAGTTTATCGGTTGTCCCTCAAATTCAATAACTCTTTCTTGCACAGGATTGTTCGGTATAGTCAAGTCAACGACTTCAATATTGCGATTACAAGCCAGATAGGCTTTATGATCGATTATATCCATCCATGATATAGTATCGATCGGTTGATAAGTTGCGATAATCCATGGTAAACCTAAATCATAAATGTCAATAATTTTCAATCCTTCTACCGAGCAATCTGCTAAAATATAGTCCTGGTATAATGATATCCGTTTACAATTACCGCCGGCTTGACTTAGAGCGCCTGATTCATTGAAATGATATCGGGTTACGGTATTTATACGCTGGAAGATCAATCGATCATCGTTTGTTTTCCCGGAAATATAAATATTTGAACTATCGTATTCACAATGGTAGCGACCCGGATCGACGCTAAAACTGTTCAAATAAATTGGTCTTGCAGGATTTGCGAAGAAAGAAACAGATAAAACTCCGGTTGTTTCTATAGAATATACATAGTAGTAATTATTTCGAGAATAGACTGCTATATCGGTAATAGCGTTTTCCGTTCGAATAGCGGAAATAGCGTTTAGACGATACGGATTAGTTATATCGATAATCCATATTTCACCGGCGCCATCGTTTACACCTACGAACGCATATTCATTTGAAACGCCGATTGCTTGAATCGATTGTTCAAATTGTAAAATTGAGATTGGATCGCCGGGCGCGTTTATATCGTAAAGTGCAAAGCCTCCTGAATCGTTGGCAACGTAAGCAAAACCATCTTTAATTATCGCTTCTTTTGTGCTTGTACAGATATTTGCGGTCAGTCGGGGCAATGTGGGATCAGAAATATCGATCATACAAAGTCCCGCTTCTTCATCGCTTACATAAGCAAAACTCCCTTCCACAAATACTGAAACAGAGTGGCTCATTTCTTCGCATTTCCCGATTGAAGCGATATTGTTGAGATCGGCGATATCGAGTATTCTCAATCCAATTTCGCGTCCGGCTAAATAGGCATAGTCGCCATCGACGCATAAATCCTTAGATATCCCCCGGTTTTCATGCCAGTATCCCGCTAATTGGATTGCGTCAGGATCTGAAAGAGCGAATACCTGCAATCCGGATAATCCAGCGGCGATGTAAGCATAGTCTTCCTGAACATCGACGCCGTTCATTTCCATCCAATAGTTTAGGCAATGCCCGATTCGATTAATGTTTTCATTGCATTCCGAAAATGATATTTTAGCGAGGATTAAAAGTAATAACGATCCAATTATAAAAGCGTATTCTCGCCTGCGAAACTTGAAACTAAAAACCTTTTGCATGATTCGCCTTCCTTGACATGTTTAAATGATCGTCGGGGTGTCGCGCGCCTCTCCCCGACAGATTTATTTCTCAAACGTTATCTTCCTAATCTGCGACTTCCCGTTTAGCCGCATCAGAACAAAATATTCCCCCGCCGCCAGCGAGCCGCCGTCCAATCGAAATCGATTTCCGCCCTCTCCGACCCATTGTTCCCGGCTGAAACTATTCAACGCTCGTCCCGCCGAGTCGTAAAGCTGAAATGATACAAAACCGGGACGGGCTGCGTTGAACTCGATGGTGGTCGAGCTGTTGAACGGGTTGGGGTAGGCATGTATTATTCCATAACCGGATAGGCCCTTCTCAGCGTTATTGTTGACCCTTAATCCTTCGCTGCAATCGTATATCCCGATGTTGGTTTTATCGCTGACGTAAGCTATTCCATTGCGGACGCAAATTTCCTGCGCGTAGCCGGGCGTATTGTAATACCCGCACAGCCGCGGATTCTGTACGTCGCTTATATCGATGACTTTCAAGCCTGCGCCGCCGTCGGCTATAAAGGCATAGTCGCCTTCGACGTCTATCGCTTCGGCGGTTCCGTCCGTATCGAGATAGCCGGCTTCCATCGGGCGTTCGGGGCGGATGACGTCGATAACGCTCAGTCCTTCTTCACCATCGGCGACAAATGCAAAATGGCGTTCGACATGGACTCCGGATGCCGTCCCCTGAGTGTCGAAAAATCCGATTTCCTCCGGGTTTTCCGGATCGGATATGTCGATAATTCTTAATCCCAAATTGCCTGCAGCGTAAAGATAGTCGCCAGAGATATGCAAATCGAGACCGCCGCCAAAATTATTCAGGAAAAAGATATTATCCTCATCGTCGATGAAATAAATGTCTCGTGAAGCGAAAATCAAGCTGTCTTTTATGGCGATGGAATAAGTACTCGAACGATGATAGGCGCGAATCAGCTCAGGCTGCCGGGGATTGCGCAAATCGATTATTTCGAATCCCCTTTCAGTTCCGATGAAAGCTCTATCGCCGTCGGTATGAGCGCATAAGGCTTTAGCCCCCGGATTATAGACCGATACGGATTGCGGATTATGAATATCGGAGACGTTTGAGATTACAACGCCGCTTGCGTCGTTGGCAGAGACGAGATAATTGCCCGATAGCTTCGCATCCCTGCAAATGCCGGAATTTTCCCAGGTTGCTTCGCGGGTTGGCTCCCAGGGATCGGAAACGTCGACGACCGACATGAAATTATATGGCTGTCTATAACGGTCACCCGAAATAACATAGCATTTATCATTTTCGCAGTCCATATCATTAGCCGCTCCAACTGAAATCGAGTCCTCCAACTCAGCTATCAGATTCGGTCTCTCTGGATTTCTGATGTTGTATGCCTTTAAATCGTGTTCCACAGCAAATAAGAAGTTGTCGGAAACATCCGAGCTGCGGAAGCGACCGTTAATATACGATACTTCGGTTAACTCGTCAGGATTTGAAATATCCACAATACTTATGCCGTCTGCGAAGTTGCCGTGCGTTAAAATCGCAAGATCATTATAAATAACTATTTTTAAAGCATCGCTGCCATATCCATCAAGATAAACGGGATTATACGCATCAGAAATATCCAAAGAAAAGAGACCGTTGCTATATGTGCAAACATAAGCGACATGATCTTTTACGTTAATATCTCTAATCCAGTTCCATCGAAAATCATAGTCTGCAATTATCTCCGGGGAATGCATATTGGAAATATCGATAATGTACATTATTTCTCCCGCGCCTAATAATACGTAATCGCGTTCCGCATGAACCGCGCCATAAGTAAAATCCTTCGTATCGACAGCGCCGGACTGAAAGGGCTGCGCCGGATTTTCTATATCGATAATGATTAAACCGCTGCAGGCTAAAAAGGCGTAGTTATCGCGGATAAAGACGCCGGTCGCTAAACCGGGATTCCCGTCCCAGAATCCAACGATTTCGATGTTTTCCGGATCGGATATGTCCAATATCTGCAGTCCGGCGCTGCCGGCGGCGATATAGGCCAGGTCGCCGCGCACGACGATTTCGTAAGCGCCGTCCCAGAAATTGAACATCCGGGAAACCTGTTCGACGTTAGAGCGGTCTTGCGGGTAGGCTGTCGTGGAAGCCAGTATGAGTGCGCAAGCCAGAAAAATAAACGCTAACCTTTTCATGAGTTCCTCTCCAAAAATAACACAGTCTTGAAACGGAGTTTGTTACTACTATGTGCATAAAATAGTCACTATCTCACGGAATCCGCTTGATGAGGAAT
>CAZWOY010000263.1:0-6241 GCA_964635255.1 uncultured bacterium | reverse complement strand
CCTGCCAATGCGATCCTGCCTGCCAATGCGATCCTGCCTGCCAATGCGATCCTGCAAGGTCGAGAAGGCAGGCAGGGACGCCTGCCCTACCAGAGATTCTATTTTCATGTTCCGTGGCGAAGCGCGCTTCATGACTAAAGAAAACCTTTTATGATTTAAGCGCTAAAACTACGTTTTTAATCTCAAATTTGCGCTTCTTCGGTATAAATAGTAAAAATAAATCCCAATCGGAGCAAGAAGCGCGGCCAGCAATGCCCAGATATTGGCAAAATAGGCGGCGTCTTTAAAGGAATAATACATATCCAAAGACTGAATCAGACGTAATGAATAGAACAGTAAAATTAAACCCATTAAACTTCCGGGCAACAGATATTTTACGGTTAGATATACCGCTATTATGATAAGAAAGATTTTAACGGTATTAATCGCAAAAACGAGGTTGCTCGGATTAGCGGTAGATAGTTCTTTAAAGCCGGTGATCACAATTGCAAAAATCAGCAGAAGCGCCCATTTAAACAAGCTCTTTCCCAATCCGGCTTCGATTACAATGTAAAAGAACATAACCATCGATCCGAATACGACGCCGGAGATCGAGGCTTCGGTCGTTTCGAGCAGCCATGGGAAGTAAACGGCTAAGGTTTCCGGGAATTTGAGGTTAAAATTATGCTGCGGAAGACTGAACCAGAAATCGGCTTTAGTTATAAACGTAAAAACGCCTAAAAGGATCGACGCAGCTCCGGCAAACAACCCGGCTTGCTTTTTCCAGGAATATTCGGCGCCGTCCTCGCCGTGATACCGGTTTCCAACGCCATAAGCGCTCCTAACTACCGCTTCAGTCATGCTGACCAGCAATACCGAAAACAGCGACACGGCTAAAACCGACATGTCATGCTGCATTATCTGAGAAGTTACAAAACTCTTTATCGGTTCGCTTGTATTGTATTCCCACCAAAAGGTCAGGCTGCGGTTAAAAACGTCTAAGACAGATGCGATGAAGATGACGACGCCGGCTGTCAATCCATATTTCCACTTGATTTCACGCTTCACAAGCCGTTTTCCGAACACAACCAAACCCCAGACGCCGAAGCCGATGATCGTTATAAAGCCCAATGCCTGGATAATCGCCCACCTGATGTTCTTTTCTTTTTCATGCCTTTCCCACTGCTCAGGAATATTCAAGCCTAAGGTTTCCGAAGGCAGCGCTTCGTCGCCGACTATATTGACGCCCTTGATAAAATGCGCCTCTCCGATAACCGGATCTATAGTCTCCCAAGTAAAATAATAATCGCGGCGGTTCTCTTTCTCGCGAGGCTGAACGCTGTCGAGTTTGTATTTCTCATGATCAGGCTGCATCCTTTTAAATGTCTGTTCGGCAATAACCAAAGCTGAATCCCGCTCCAGTTTCGCTCCCGATGTGGTATCCGGGAGTTTATGGTAAATAGCATACCTGCCAAATAGCGGATCGATTTTGTAAATGTACTCTTCCGCATCCTTTTCGCGCATGTAAGTTATGTACCAGAGGAATGGCGTCGCTCCGTTTCTGCTGAAAAATATCTCTTTAGCGTCTTCCAGCGAGCCGTGTTTCCTGACGTAGCTAAAATCCGCGTTAAATAACTGTTTATAATATTCGTCCTGATACAAAGAGTTAACGTCGATAATCGATTTTATGTAGTTTTCAGTATCTATGCCGTATCGTTCGGAAATTGCCTCGTCCGCGCGTTTTTCAGCTTCTTTGCGGTCGATCTTCGGTTGGTAGCTGTCGGTCAGCGTTTCACGCCCCGGAATAATCAGCGCGGCAAGCCCGCAGACGGCGGCAATCAACGCATAATACACAACTTTGCGCGGTACGGTTCGTGAGAATCGTACTATCGATTTCGCATTTTGCGGAGATTCCTCAATCGACAGGGCGGTTTTACTTTTCCTTACGATACCTTCCGGTATGTCAACTTCACGATTGAGCAATTTATCCGCCGCTTCCGCCCGTTTTCCTTTCAGGTGCGTCAATCCGGCTACGATGGCGGGAATAAGCAGCGCGCCGCAGACTATCAAGCCGGAAATCCAGAAATAAGCGTTGTCCGATTGAAACAGGAACAGCCCGATCCAGATCGCGTCCAGCACAAAGTGCCAGACCAGCGTCGCCCAGATTCCGAACCGCAGCATAACTAAGCCGGCGAGGATCCCCATGATCCCAACCTCGATCCCGCGCGCAAAACCTGGCTGCTGGGGATAGTTAGAGTGAAGAAAACCCCAGATGAAAGCGGGAACGACGATCGCGATGAGGGTCGATTTTGTTATCTTCTTGAAAAATGAAATGCCAAAAAAACGGAACCAGAATTCTTCGAGCAACGACGCGCCCATCGAAATCGCCAACGGATAGATCCAGGGCAGCATAGTCGAAACCGCGTTGTCGTATTTAACGTCCGCCGGCGACCAGAATCCGATCTTCCCGCCGGCGATGTAATAAAAAACGACAAAGCCCAGATCGAACGCGACCAGAACGTACCCCATAATCGTTCCCTGCACGACCTCGCGCGATTTCATGCCTTTCCATCGGAATATGTTCTGGAGTGCGAGTTTATCCGGGAATTGCCGGCGGTACAGCTTCTCGCCGGCTCCGATTAAAAGCACGAGCAGCAAGGCTTCGAAAATTCCGGCAAGAAGGCTTCTGATAAATACTTCGCTAAGGAAGGAGCTGTAAGAAGATGTCGTGTTGTAATACGCAACTTCGAGCGGGAGCGAGTTCACGCCCATGATAAAATTTACGGCAAACAGCGAGACGCTCAGGATTATCGCAGTCCGCCATGGAATTTGCCCGCCCCTGATGTGCATTATAAAATAAACGAAGGCGATCGCGATTAAAATAAAGGATACGAAATCGGCGATAGACTGGAAAAGCTTGTTCTGAGACCGTTGATGGCGGTACTCGCGCTTCCATTGTTCCGGAACCTTCAGCGAGCGGCTGAACGATCCGACTTCCGCGCCTTGCACCTCGACTTTCATCCGATATTTCGCGCCTTGTTTCTCGAAACCGCGCAATTCCCAGGTGAGGGTATGATCCCGCCGGTTGGGGAGATCTTCGCTGCTGCCCTCGATGTATTCCCATTTATCGAGCTCGACGTTCATCGAACCGGTCAGGAACGCTTCGGCTAAGATTAAAGCCGTTTCCGAGGACAGTTTGGGTCCTTCCTGATCTTCCGGCAGCAGCCGTCCGAAGCCGATGATCTCGCCTTCAGGATTAACTTTCACCCAATATGAAAGCTTCCGAAGCGGTTCATAGAAGCGCACCCGCCAGAACCAGACGTCAACTGTATCTTTGGCTAACTCGACCGTTTTATCGACGCCCAGCTCTTTCTGCAGGAACAGTTCGCCGTCGTAATCGCGAGTGAAGATTATCGATTCCTTAAAACCTTCGAAATCGAAATTCCGGCTTTCGAGATAATCCTGCGACAATTCAACCGCTTTATCCCGCGATACCTGCATATTCAGCGCTATTTCAGGAAACGCTTTATGGAAGTTGAGTATTCCATAAGTCAGCGAGATAGCGGCGATTATTACCGAAATGATAATTATTTTCGTATTTGAGCTTTGCTGCATTTTTAAATCAAGTTTGAATCGGTGTTTTACTTGCTGAATTCCACCCAAAGGTTCAACTGCGCTTGACAGACTGTTCAATATCCATCCAGCGGACGTGCGAGCGATCTCGAAAGCCTCAAGAGCCCTGAGAACCCGCAGACGTCCTCGTTTGCATGCCTATGCCGCATAAGAACAAAGGTTATGCTATGTATGTAAAAAAGAGTCCCGTTAACTCATAATTGATTCATGTGTACTACTACGTGCAAAAAATAGTGTCATTGCGAGTCTGCCTTTAGCAGACTATGCAATCTCCCAATATCTTGTAATAGCTTAGATTTCGCAATGCTGTGGATTCTTCGAGAAAATAACTATTTTATGCACTTAGTAGTAATCACTATTTTTCCCCAAAATTTCTTCCACCAACTTGTAAACAGTTGTATTACCAAATTTAATAGGCCACTTCTTACAAGGAGGATTATCTTTATTCTTCGCATGTTCGATTGCAGTTCTGATTCTCTCAATTGGGAAATCCTGAATTTGGATATTTTTATTGTAATTGCTCAAATGCTTTCCTAATTTGAAATCGCAATCGGACGCTTCGGTTATATCAGAGCCATCCTCAAAATGGAGCAGCAGCCAGAATTCAAATTTTGGATTGCTAAGCGCGAAGCCATAATTATCAGCTTGTTGCGACCAGTCGAACAATTGATTCAATTGATCATCTGTCCATAAATCCTTATCTACAACCAACCAAGCCTGATCCTCTTTTTCAAAAATGTTATCTCTTAAAAATGTCTTCATCCGCTTCAAAACATGACTTGGATCGCTTTTAGTTCTATCCTTTAAGCATTTAACCTTTACTAAAGTTTGACCATAATTAAAGAATCCAAAATATTGATTCTCAGTTATTCTGCCTTCAACTGAAATGACGAACAACGTTTTGTACCGGCGTTTTCCAATTCGTCTTTTAAAATCCCTTCTTTTTCGTTCAGCCATATCTATATCCGGACAGTTTATTTATCAACACGCGAGTCTCGAAGAACATTTTCGAGCAAAATACGCGGAATACCGCCCATTCTGCCTTGTAAATAGCTTTTCCTAATGTCCTTGTCAAAGCGAATGTCCTTAATAAATTCGGCAAATGAGAAAAGATTTGTTGCGCCTAAGTTGTCTCGTTCGGTAACCCACATTTCATCTCGACGCAACAAACTCTGATCCATCAACAATAAATCGTGAGTCGTGAACAATAATTGCGAACGACTATCGGTGGAACAGCCATCTAAGTAAGATTCTATCAGTTTCCTCGTCAATATTGTATGCAGGCTGCGGTCCAACTCGTCGATGACATAGATCATATTTGAGTTTTTTTCAGAAATATCCAAAAAAACCGGCAAAAGATCAACAATACGCTTTGAACCGTCGGATTCTTCGTGTAGCTCAAACGTTGTTTGCGATCCATCGCTTTTTGTATGTTGTGTAAGAAGTCTTTTTACGTTTAATTCTCCGTTTTCTTTTTTTATGACAATATTATCCTGCGGTATTATAAACGCTGTATTATCGGATATATCGTCCATAATTTTAGTTTTCATTTCCTCTGGATAAGGAAGATCGCTGAATTCAACTTCAACGCCATCAAGTTTCGATATACCCGTATCGATTTGAAGCAAAATTTCATTCATAGCTGAAAATAGAGGATCCTTTTCGTTTAAAAACCTTTCGAGCGCGCCAAACCGCCAGTCAGGGGCTATCAATTGTAAATTGTATTTAAACCAATTATGTATTGGTCTAAAACTATCTGCGTTTTGTGAGATCGAATTTGTTAAAAATAATTGGTTCTTCCGCGTTCCCCTAAATATAAACTCGAAAAACTGATCCTTCTCGAACGTTTTTGCCCATTCAATCTTATCATCCGTTCGGTTAAATAGAATTGTCTCGCTTGAACTGGTAATTTTCACCAACTTTTCTTCAAGGACTTCTTTCTTTGTAACCGAAAAACCATACTCGTAAATGATTCCCTCGATTAAAATCTCAATCTCAAACCTCGAGGGTTTTTGTAAGTATTCAGAATCAAGCTTAAACGGCAGGACTTTTATTTGCGCGTCAGTTTTAGTTCCCGACGTTATTAGCTGCTTCATAAAGTTAAGAGCCTTGAAAAAATTTGTCTTTCCCGAAGCATTCCCGCCATAAAGCACTGCAATCGGGAGCAGTTTCATCCTGTATTTATCAATCCGCGCAATTCGATCATTGTGCTGCCGCTCTCTGCTGCCGACCATCGAAAAGGTAACTTTATCCCGAAAGGACATCCAGTTTTCAACTGAAAAGCTAATTAACATTGTGTATCCTAATATGTTTTTTTCGCTTTTTAATTAAAAATATACGGACAATATTTAACAATATTAACATCTGAATGTGATTTTTTCACACTAATTGCGTTTTTAATATATAATTTTGATAAATATGGATTATATATTAACAAGAAAATTTTGTATTTACCACTTTTGCAATTATATTTTACTCATAGAGGTTTTTGCAAAAGTCCAAATTAAATAGAATTTTATTAAAACCAACCTGCAAGAATTAATATTTCTTTGAATTACAGACTGTCATGCTTGCTTAACTTAATAATATATACTAAGTTATACAAAAGTTGCACACAACAAAGTCGAGT
>CAZWOY010000262.1:0-6290 GCA_964635255.1 uncultured bacterium | reverse complement strand
CTGTCAATACAAAGAGAGCGCCTGTCAATACAAAGAGAGCGCCTGTCAGGCGTCCCCACCTGACAGGTTTTTTAGAATACTTACTTATGACGTCAGGCGAGGACGCCTGACGCCCAGAATTATCGCATTGAGGCCGCGCTTCAGCGCGTACCGGACGCCTCATGCGCGCTGAAGCGCGCACTCAATATGATTAAACCAGCTATTTTCATGTTGCGGGGCGAAGCGCGCTTCATGGGCAATTACTGGGAAAATAACGCTCCCTTACGCAGTCATTCCAGCGAAAGCTGGAATCCATCTTCCTTCAACGTTAGCGCTAGAACCGGCAGTCATTCCAGCTTTCGCTGGAATGACTGTTCTTAGGCAAAATGTCGAACAAGAGTGTTCGACCTACTATTTCAAGATGCGTGCAACTCAGGTTCAAGAAAAATCTTCCATTTCCCGGCTAATTTGGGAATAAAAATGTTCAGGGATTTAGTCTTCATCGCCTAATTTTCTGCCTCTCGCTTCATCCGTTCAAAAGCCGCAATCACAACCGGATTATATTCATGCTCCATCCGCCGTTCGATGAAGCGTTTGGTTTCTTCGCCGCCTATGCGGTATAAGCCTACTACGGCTTCCGATCTTAGGAACGGATTCTCATGGCTCAGGAAGTCCTCTAAGATTTGGACGGCTTTGAATTTTACTCGCTTCGATTCCGGTTCGTCCTCTTTCAGGTCGCGGGCGATTCTGCCTACAGCGTACAAAGCGTTTTCGGGATGCTCCGAACCGGCGTCCTCCAAATAAGACAATACAGAGGGAAGAGCGTCCGCCTTGAAACCGGCGATAACCATTAAGGCGCGCGACCGAACGGTGAACATCGGGTCGTTGAGCTTATCGACGATCGGCTCGATCGCCGTCGCGTCCTCGAGGCTGCCCAGAGCGCCAATGGCGATGATGCGCGTTTTCTCGTCCTCGCTGTCTAAAAACTCTACGATTTCAGGCGTCGCCTTTTTATCGCCGATGCCGCCTAAAGCACTGATGATTGTGTTCCAGACGCGCTTTTGATCCTTGTCATCCAACATCTCGAGCAACGGATCGACGGCGGGTTCCCATTTGAGCGTATTCAGCAACCCAATTACGTTTGCGACATACCTCGGATCTTCGTCTTCGGCAGCTTTAGGCAAGACGTCCATCAACATGGCTCCGGCAGTGTCGGGCGTCTCTTTCACGATCTGATCCAACAGGCGGTTTTCAAGCGACGAGCGAGTGTAGAGGCGGCTGCCTCTGAAGACGATCTCTTTGGGATACGCCTGTTCCAGCAAATGCCAGTTGGCGCGGAAGAGATCGTCGCCCGATGGATCGCGTTCGATTTTGCGCATCGCTCTTTCATCGACGTCGATATTCTTAAATCGCGATTTCGTGTAAAAATCCTCGCTGCGCAGGATCTTATTCAAATCGGCGGTTAACGCTTTTGCAACGGAATCTTTTAACGCTTTGCCGGTCGAATCATCCTTTGCGGAATAATCTTCCCATTCTTCGATCAGATTCTTTGTGGAGCCGGATATGCGAGGATAGAAGTATTCCGAAACCGGATGCTCTTCGTTCCGCAGTTTTACGATGAATTGTTTCAGGTTAGAAATATCTTCCGGCAGCATCCTGTCCGGACCGTAAACGATGAACTCGACAACGGCGGGACCTTTAGCCAATAAAGCCTTGCGGCTGCGCGCCACCGATTCGCGGGCGGAACCGACCTCCCATTGGGACGCTAAGCGATACAATTCTTCGATCGATTTTGCGGAGTCCTCGGCGGTCGGTTCGACCTCGTCGAATTTCTCTTCCTTTTCAGTTTCGACGTTTCGCGGCAAGTCCATGCCGATTCCCCAGCCGGTCTGAATCCAGATCGAAGAGTCCCGGGCGGCTTCATCGGCGGTATAGACGTCGTTCCCTTCCAGATCCAGAAATATAGCTGTTCCGGCAAATCCTCTCGCCCAGCGCGCGCTGCCGAAGCTGTGTCCCCCGCCTCGCGTCGCATAGGTGTCGTTGCCGATGCGGTCGATGAACAGTCCGTAGGAATTGGTCAGCGATCCGCCCCAGCCGTCGCCGACTATGTAATAATCGTCTCCGCCGCCATCGACCATGATTCCAACCGAGAAATCATGGGGAGTGCCTCCGACGACGCCATGCCGGGAATGATACTGGTCGTCGCCGCCGGTTTCGTAAAAAGCGCCTAATGAAAGGTGAATGCCCACGCCCATTCCGTAGTGAGCGAGCGCGTAGTTGTCGTTGCCGCCGCCGTCGATGCAGATACCGATGGAATACCAGTAAGAGGAACCGATGCTCATCACTTCCTGGTCGTAAAAATCGTTGCCGTCGCCTTTGTCGTACATAACGCCGATCCCGCCGCCGGCGCGGGGACGCCAGCCCATGCCGAATCCGGCGGAAAACGAGCGGTAGTCGTGAGGCAGCAACGGAGCGTGGAAATAGGTCCCCCCGGCGCGATAGATATCGTCGCCGCCGTCGTCGAAAAACAGTCCATAGCCGTAGGTTCCGGCGAATCCCTGCGACCAGCAGGCGGATGAATAGCGATCGTCGCTGGTTTCGTCGCCATCGTCGATCAAGCAGCCGATTCCGCAGTGACCCGCGCCTTGGAGGAAGTAGGATCCCTTTCTGTCGTCGGCGCCCTGATGGTCGGCGAGAACGCCGATTCCGAACATGCCCGCTCCTTGAGCGTATCCACCGCTGCGATAGGAATCGTCTCCCCCGCGATCGATCAAAACGCCGACGCCAAGGAAGCCGGCGCCGTGCGCAACGTCTTTCTTGTCGGAATCAAAAAGATCGTTGCCCTCCAGATCGACTACCAACGAATAAGGATAGCTGATTTCACCGATAGAACCCGCGCATCTGCCGCGATAGACGTCAGCCCCGCCGGGATCGAGGATAACGGTGAAGTCGCCGTAATAGATATTGTCGCCTTCGCCGCCGACGATCATCCTGCCCCATTTTTCGGATTCCAAATAATAGAGAACTTCGCCGACCACGCCCTCGACTTTCTTATCGTACGGCTCTCCCGTAAAGCCCTCCGACGCAAATCCGCGCGCAGTCATTTGCGCGGCGGGAACGGCGATCATGCCGGCGTGGATGAGCGATTCCATATCCAGCTTTTTGATAATATCGAGTATCCGGTCCGTTCCGACCTCCGCCGAAGTGTCGTATTCGACGTCGAATTCACGAAACCATGATCCTTTTATCAGGTTGCGGAGCGAGTCGTTCTCCTCTTCGCTCCATAATCCGGGCGCGGCTAGGATGAGATCCTGCAGCTCAGCGCTGTCGAGGTCTGCGTAAAAATCTTTCCTGTACGGTTCGGCTTGTTCAATAGCCTGGATCCACATTGCGAAGGGCGAAGCCGGATCGAAAGCCCACTCGGTCGCAGCGGGAGCTTTTTTCAATTTAGCTTCCGGATCCACGATCAACTGCTGATTAATAAAATCGAACATTTCATAAGGCTTGCGCGCGAACGAATCGACCATAACCTGCGTTTCATCGACATAATCCGGAAATATATAAGGATCGTTCAGATATTTCTCGACCACCGCCAGCCGGAACGTATCGTCCGCAGCCCAAAGCTTGTCGAATCCCAGTTCTTCCGGCTTCAGGTTCAACAGCCCGAGCGCGCTGTCGATCATAGCTCTGTCTAAGGAATCCAACATTTGAGCTTGTGCGGGATTGAGGAAGAGCAGCAGAATAAAAACGACTGAGATCAGCGTCTGATGAAACTTTCGATTCAGGTTCATGGTTTTGTCCGTTAGGTTTTTTGCGATTGCTGGAATGTTTGGTTAAACCTAAGGCAGGTAATGATGGATTTTCAAGCTTTGTATAGGATTGCTCAGCCGGAAATGAAAATAGACTCTGATCCCATTGGGTTGGACACGCTTATCCAACCCATGGATAATCATTATGCAGGCTGCTTAGATTCTATTTTCCCAAAATTTAAATTTTACAACCCAATTCAAAACCCTCATGAACAGCTTTAAGTATATTCCCAGGTTGTTTCGCATCGCCAATTAATTGAACATCGATTCCGCGTTCCCTGACGTCCTTTTCCAGTTCGGTTATAGGAGTATTGCCTGCCGCTAATATAACTGAATCAAACTCTCCAAGAAGCTCTTCGCCGCTTTCGCTCTCAATATACGCTTTACTTTCTTCAAATCGCTTGATATTAGTCTTCGTCAATAAGCAAACATTATTTGCAGCCAGACTTTTCAACAATAATTTGGCGGTTATCATTTCCATATCTCCGGCGACTTGGTCTAAAATTTCAACCACAGCTACTTTTTTACCTTTTTTTGCTAACAATTCTGCCGTTTCCAATCCAACCATTCCTCCGCCGATAATCAGCGCTTTTTCGCCAATCTCTTTATCATTCGTCAATATCTCATCGCAAGTGAAGTATCGTTCCATGCCGTCAATATTTGGTATAACAGGTTTAGAACCGGACGCTAATATAACGTGATCCGGATTTTCAGCCGTTATATCTTCAATTGTGGCTCGATGACCGGTGCGAACGTCTATTTTACTTTTCCTCACCTGATGGATTATCGACAAAAGAGGCTTTTTCATCTCTTCTTTTCCCGGAGGTATAACCGCTAAATTAAATTTGCCGCCTAATTCATTTTCATCGAACAATACAACTCTATGTCCACGTTTATCTATAGTCAAACCTGCTTGCATACCCGCCGGACCGCCGCCGATTATAACGATTTTCTTCACCGTTTCAGCTTTTGGAATCAGTTCAGCTTCGCGTCCGACTTCAGGATTCATGATGCAAGAAACGCCTTCGCCGGATTTCGCTTTCGTTAAACACCCTTGAAGACAAGCGCCGCAACGCAAAACATCATCGTCTTTTCCTTCCTTCATTTTATTGGGCATTTCGGGATCGGCAATGAGCGGCCTGCCCAGCGCCACTCCGTCGATTGCGCCTTTGCCAAGCGATTCCCTTATTAAAGCCGGATCGCCCATTCGACCGGCGGCAATTACAGGTATCGAGACTTTCTCTTTTATTTTCGCAGCCCACTCAAGATTCTTTCCGCCGGGCAGCCGCATGTGCTGGAAGTACCAGGGCGGAGAATCGCAATTGGAACCGCTCGCTGTATGGATCGCTGAAACTCCGGCGCTCTCAAGCCAAGCCGCTAATTGTATGGCATTGTCTAACTCCCTCGGATCTCCTGTTATTGTCGCTGAAATTCTTGCCATAACAGGCGTTTTTAAACCCGGGATATTAAATACCGATTCCAAGACCTCTTTACCGAATCTAAGTCGATTTTCTAACACGCCTCCGTATTCATCCCGCCTTTGGTTCGTCGAGGATTCGATAAACTGGCTGATTAAATATCCAAGTCCAAACTGGAGTTCAATGATGTCGAAACCTGCTTCTATAGCCCTTTCAACAGCTCCGACAAATTCATAAACAACCTCTTGAATTCGATCGACGCTCATAACAGTTGGTTTGACGCCGGTTCTTGGACAGGGAATTTCCGACGGCGCTTCTGGTGGATGCCCGGTCGCTTTGGGATTTGCAGCTCTGCCTCCGTGATTAAGGTGAGCAATTGCCAAAGCTCCACCTTCATGGATCGATTTGACTAATTCCCTAAGCCCTTCGATATGTTTATAAGAGGAAATGCCCAATTGCTTGGGATGTTCTTTTCCCAATATATCGATGTACATCGGTTCTACTATTATCGCGCCAATTCCGCCTTCGGCTCGACGCCGGCAATAAGCCAAATGCCTGTGGTTAACCTCTCCCTCTGTATTGGAGAAAGCCGTCTTAACCGGAGCCATAATCAACCGATTTGATATGACGGTATTTCCTATTTTCATGTCGTGAAATGGTTCTGTTTTTACCATGGCGAATTCCTTTCTTTCTATTACTTTGTCAAACAAAACAGAGGGGAAATTAGTCCATTCGCTGTACGCTCTGACACTTGTATATTTTTCTGAGTAAAAATATGTTTCCCGTGGTGAAAGCCTGTAGCCTTGCCAAACTCCAGATATGCAAAGCCTGTACCAATTTGTAGTATCAAATGTCATATTTTTAAGTTATTTATAAACTTATACATATTTGTTTTCTTTGATTCAAGTTGACGAGAATGAAAAAAATATTTACGAAGTGTTGCAATTATGCACTGCAATTAAGCTGCAAGTATGCAATTTTGCATATATCCAATTAAGGAACCCGGACATGTACAGATAAAAATAGAAATGTCATAAATCTTTCATGCCGCACCGGCACTATGGAACATGAAAATAGCTGTTAT
>CAZWOY010000261.1:0-6306 GCA_964635255.1 uncultured bacterium | reverse complement strand
TTAGTCTGCTAAAGGCAGACTCGCAATGACACTTTTTTCTGCACGTAGTAATAATGGCGTAAACCTGATCGGGACTTTTCTTTTCTGCGTTCTTTCCTGCTTCCTTCTTCAAGATATTGTGATAAATTACACAAATTCCATCAAAAAAGATTGCATTCACCTCAACGCCGTTCCTATATTAATCGAATGCTGGCTCGAAAGAGCCGGCTTTGTTTTTATATTCGGCGTTTACGAATATAAAAATACAGCCTGACTCATTAGACGTTAGGGTTTTTAAAACCCCTCAAGTTGAATGCTGCATATTCAAACAGACGTTAAAGGCTGATTAAAACGCCCTCTTAGTTTAGGTTAAAGATAGAATTTTGAGGTAGGACAATGGATTTGACGACCCTGATCATCCTGATTGCTGCAGTAGCTGTCGTTGTTGCATTGGTTATCTTTGCATTAGCGAAACAATACAGGAAAGTCGGTCCGAACGAGGTCTTGATCGTATCCGGCGGTAGAAAGAGAACCGTCGAAGAACCGGACGGAACCAAACGGCAAGTCGGATATCGAATGCACATCGGCGGCGGCACTTTTATTATGCCGTTTACGGAATCAGCCGAAAGACTGCCGCTTGAGACTTATACAATCACAATTAAAACCCCCGAAGTACTGACGAAGCAAGGCGTACATATCATTGCGAAAGCTTCGGCGCAGGTAAAGGTCGCGTCAAGCGAATCTGCCATCAGACGCGCTGCCGAGCAATTTTTGGCGCGGGGCGAAGTTGCGATTAAGGAAGTTACCGAACATATTTTAGAAGGATATATGCGCAACCTGATAGGCGCGCTTACTGTGGAAGACATCTATCAGGGACGCGATAAATTTGCTCAGAAAGTGCGCGAAGACGCCAATGCAGATTTAGACAGAATGGGGCTTGAACTCCTGTCGTTTAACCTCGGCGATATATCCGATACGCAAGGCTACATCGAAGCTCTTGGACAGCCGCGCATCGCGCTGGTCAAACGCGACGCATCGGTAGCTCAGGCGGAAGCCGAACGCGATACGATCATCAAGACCGCCCAGGCAAAGAAGGAGGGGGACGTCGTTCGCTTCCAGGTCGATACCGAATTGGCGTCGGCAAATCGTGATTTTGAACTGAAACGAGCCGAATTCCAGATCGATATTAATACGCGAAAGGCGCATTCCGATCTCGCCTATGAGATCGAAAGAAATCAATTGTCCGCCGAGTTGAAAAAGTCTGAATTTAAGGTTAAGCAGATCGAAAAAGATTCGGCGATCAAGCTTGAAGAGCAGGAAATAAAACGCCGCGAACTCGAACTGGAATCGACCGTGCGCAAACCGGCTGAAGCGCGAAAATATCAGATTCAAGCTGAAGCGGAAGCGGAAAAGGTTCGCATCAGATTAGAAGCCGAAGGAAGAGCCGAAGCCCATTCCGCCGAAGGCAAAGCCAACGTCGAAATCAAGAAAGCCGAAGGGATAAGCCGCATCGAATACACGCGCAAATTCGGCGAAGCCGAAGCCGAAGCGATGCAGGCGAAAGCCAACGCCTTTAAGTCTTACAATGAAGCGGCTATTTACCAGATGGCTATCGAGAAAATGCCGGAAATCGCTAAAGCCATTTCCGAACCGCTTTCCAGAATCGACAAGATTGTCATGGTCGGGGACGGCATGAGCGGAGCCTCGAAGCTGACGAAAGCCGTCACCGATATTTCCGCACAGGTGCCTGAGGTATTGTCCGCATTAACTGGAAAGAATCCTTTGGATCTGCTGAACAGAGACAAGAAAGAGAAAGCAAAGGACGAGTCTGAGGAGCAGACAGAAAAGTAGGATTTTCTGTACTTTTTGTTTCAACCTAAACGGCAGACTGTCCGCGATACGGTATTCTGGGCGTCAGGCGCCGTTGTCTGACGCCCTTTTAAATTAGCGGTCATGAATGCTTGCGGTTTGATTAGCGGCAGACGCTCCCGCACGCAGACTGTCTGAGAATGTTCAATGCAGTCATTCCAGCGAAAGCTGGAATCCAGGGAATTTCCGTTATATCAAGGGCATACTGGATTCCAGCTTTCGCTGGAATGACTGCCTGAAGCGTTTTTGAACATTCTGACAGACCGTAATCCCCAAGCTTCTCGATAATGCCGGAGATTGCCATCTTTACTGGAAAGAGTTTAAAAAGAAGCCGGAAAAGACTGAAAAACAAAGCAGAAAAATCCTGAAGTACAAGAAAGTCCAAAATAAGCGGTAAAAAAAAATGCCTTCAATGATAGATATACTTTCCGAACGCATAAAGCGAGTCGGTTTTTCATCGACGCTTCGCATCAACGCTCAGGCGAAGAAAATGAAAGCCGAAGGAATCGACGTTATCGATTTCTCCGTCGGACAGCCGGATTTCCCCACCCCTGAAAATATCTGTAATGCGGCAAAATACGCCATCGATCAAGGTCATCACGGTTATACTATCAACAGCGGGATCCCGGAACTCCGAAAAGCGGTTTGCAGAAAATTCAGAGAGGAGTACGGCGCAAGCTATACGCCGGAGAATGTTATCGTTTCGACCGGCGCGAAACAGTCGCTTTACAACGCCTGTTTGACCGTTATTAATCCTGGAGACGAGGTTATTGCGCCGGCGCCGTATTGGGTTTCTTATCCTGAAATGATAAAGTTAGCGGATGGCGTTCCGGTTTATGTAAACGGCAAAGAGGAAAACGGATTCAGAATTACGGTTGAAGATCTTGGGAGGGCGATTTCACCGCGCACTAAAGCAATTATATTTAATAATCCCTCTAATCCGACGGGCGCCGGTTACAATCCCGAACAGCTTCTCAAAATTATCGACGTCTGCATGGATGAAGGCATAACCATCATCGCCGATGAGATTTACGAAAAGCTGACCTACGACGGATTTCGATTTAAATCAGTCTGCGCGTTTGGCGATAAAGTCAAAGACCGTTCGATCATTATCAACGGTTTTTCCAAGGCTTATGCCATGACCGGTTGGCGGCTGGGCTATGCTTTGGCTCATCAGGAACTGGCGGCGGCTATGGGAAAAATCCAATCCCACAGCACCTCGAACACCAATTCCATAGCTCAATGGGCGGGGGTCGAAGCGCTGAATGGCCCGCAGCATGAAATATCCAGAATGCGCAGCGAATTTGAACGGCGCAGGAGTTTTCTGCTTTACAAATTGGAATCAATACCGCACTGTTCCTGCCCAAGACCGGAAGGCGCTTTTTATACGTTCGCCAATCTATCGTGGTATTATGATAAACAGTTTGAAGGCGTCGAAATCAGGAATTCAGCCGGTCTGGCTTATTATCTGCTCAAGCAGGCTCATGTCGCCGTCGTACCCGGCGATGCGTTCGGCGCCGATAATTTCATCCGGCTATCGTATGCAACATCGATGAAGAACCTCGAAAAGGCTATGGACAGGATCACAAACGCTTTAGCTGAATTAAAGCCGACCGTAAAAGCTAAGCGCACTTCACTGCGCAACACGGTTACGAAGGTGAAGAAATCCGTCGAATTGAACGATAAAATCAAATCCGAACACCGCGATGCGCTGGTTGCGGAGGCGGAAGCGATTATCCCCTACGACGGCTATCATGAGTGGAACGCCAGCATTGGCGGCGTTATCTTAAAACTCGCTACGAATTCGCCGCACCTCATCGATTTCTGGCAGGAAAACTGGTACCCCGCTCCTTTGGAATCGGACGTCGAGCCGCATGGCGCGCTCTATGGCATTAAGGACGCGCCGGGCCGGGAACCGAGCGCCTTCTACAGCCAGGATACGCGCACGGGGCTGTTTATCAATTCGGCGTACTATGCGCAGCTCCGCGCTATGGCGTTAGGAATGGTCGAAGATATTTCATCGCGGATGTTCGACTCATTGATGATGGGCGGGGATTGCCTCGACGTCGACGGCAGGGGAGTCGCCATTATAGGACCTCCTGGATCGGGCGGGACGACGCACTTTTCAGCGTTAATGCGCAAACCGGAAACCAAACTCCACAGCATCGACGCCTTTTTCATCCGCTGGGCCGGCGGTCAGCCGGTGGCGGACTCGGTCGAACGCAAGTTCCTGATCCGCGCCAAGATCACGAAGCATCTGCCCGAATTAACCGGCTTATTCGACCGCTGCAAACTTGAGAACGTGCAGACTCATTCGGGAGACACGGACTGTCCCTTGGGCGAAAACTGTCCGCTGAACCGCGGCGAGCCAAGGTGCTACGTCCACAACGGCTACGCCCGCGCCATGTTGGACCCCTATTGGATCGGCAGCACAGCCAAGCACGTCAAGCGCACGGTTCTATCGAAAATAATCCTGCTGCAGCGAGACCCATTAGCGCCCAAGACAACCAAACTAAAACCTGATGCAGCTCTTCAACGACTGGAAGAGGGAGCCTACAGCGCCCCCAGAGGCGGCTGGAAATCAATGCCGTACTATAATAAATATCTGTTAGGCAGAATCGACGAAAAGAAAGACCAGCTTAACCGGCAGTGGAAACGGTTGTTAAAGAATGTGGACATAACGGTGGTGAATACGGAAGCGATGGCGTTGAATGAGGCTAAGGAAGTGGTTTGGAAGGAGGTTTTGGGGTAAATTAGGAAGTTTTTTGGGTTATCGTAGAAATTATATTTTGGATGGGAGTTCTGTTATAGAAGCTATTCAAAACATGCGAACTTGCTTTCTTACCGAAACTAACGTATTATAAATAAAGAGCTATCTGAAAGAATGAAGAAAGTTTTCTGAATTTCTCATTTTAGATAGTTCTTCGTCTTTCACATTTTCATGGTAAACGCGAACATGCAAAAAAAGTCAACATACGAAGGGAAAAAATACGAAAGGATCTCTCACGAGAAGTTTGAATACTCTATGTTGAGATGTTCTTTATTCATCCCGTTAATAGAAATCGGTTCTTCGGTGATATTAAGAAAAATTCCCGACGAGTGGTTAACGTACTTCGACGGCGATCCTCTAACCTTGCCAACTCCACAGAATATGCCGCCAGACGTCGATATGTTGAGACTTGCGCTAAAAGATACAAAGGATGAGAAAAGATTCAGATTGACGAAGCAAAGAATCGATTTCGAATTGGCGCCACAAATCCCTTCCGATATTCAAATTGACATTGGTCGATTTTATTCGGACGCAATTAAATATTTAGTCGAATTTATTGATCAGTTTGATATTAGATTCAATAGAATGGCTGTCAATGTTGAAAGGTTCGCGCAGCATGAGAATCCCGGTTTGTATTTGGCGCAGCATTTTTGCCGCGAAGAATGGTGGTTAGAAAAACCACTTAATAGACCCAAGCATTTTGAGTTGCACGCTCACAAAAGGTATGAGATATATGATAATTTAACTGTAAATTCTTGGGTAAGAAATAAAACTAGCGAAATAACAAAAACCGGTGATTCAATAATTTTAGTTGTTCAGGACATAAACACGCTCAAAGAAGATATTGGCATTAAGAAATTTGATAATAGGGATATTGAGAAATATATAAAAAACATTTCAAATGAAATGGAAAAAATTTTAAGTTTTTATTATCCAAGGAAAATCACGGATTAATTATGTTTAATTATCATATAGAAAATATTTTATATGAAAATCTGAGTTGGAATAAATCTGCAATCGAAACTACTCCAATTTGGAGTGGCAATGTTGATTACAGATTTGAATCTACAGAAGATATAAGATTAATTGATAGTGATTTGTCAAATGATATTGATAAAATGATTAAATTCATAAAACAACCAGCGGAAGAAGCTCTTATTTCGGATTATAAAAAAATTAACGAAGAAGAGAAAAATAGTTCTTTTAGCTATGAAAGATTAACTATAATTTTAAACTATTCCGTACGATTAGAAATAAACGGTCAAATCGATAAAGCGTTAGATTTAGTATTTGAGAATATAGATAATTACCTAAAAAACAATAAATTTAATACCATAAACAATAAGTTAAAGGAAATCGACGTTAAAAACTACACACCGAATGTACTGTTAACATTAGTAACAGCTACAATTCCAGCACAAAATAAACTTCCTGATTGGAATAAGTTCGTTGAATGTGTCTATCAATTTTTTAGAACAAACAATTTATTATCCGTTTCGCTAAACAATTGGTTTCAAACCCTTATAAATGAATAGGATATTCCACACTTTAGAAGAAATAGAAAAGGCGGATATAAATTCTGCTATTACAATAAAAAGGATAAATGAAAAATTCTACCATTTAGGACTTTTCTATAAGCATATCCGCATAAATAACTATAATAATAATTCATAGGTCTCCAGTTTGAA
>CAZWOY010000260.1:0-6310 GCA_964635255.1 uncultured bacterium | reverse complement strand
GCCAGCAGCGCCGCGCAGAGCAAAACCAGGGCAAGTAAACCGGACGTCCTACTTGGAAGGCAGCGAAATGAGCCGGCAGTCTTTAATTCTTGCACAGCCATTTCAGAAACGAATACGTACAACTTCCAACCAAAAACAACCTCGCGTTAAAAATTCGATCAAGCGAAAATCTATCTGAAAAAAACGTCTTCAAAATCTGCCTTAATGGAATATATATCATTTTCCTTCAATATGTAAACGATATTGCGAGAAAAAAAAGAAACATCCGCCTCCCGCCAAAGTCCACTACCCCGAAACCTCTCCCTCGACTTCAGTCTGACAGGCGGGTATCCCCGGGTCCAGCAACCCACAGATCAAAGCCAAAACAAACCTTTTAAAAATAATGTATAGCCGCCGCCATTAAAAATCAAACTAAAATCTATTTCATTCTCACAACTGAATCCGTCCCTGTCTATAGTCAAAAAGCCATCCGATGCGCGCTGAAGCGCGCACTCAAGGTTAGTAATCCAGCTATTTTCATATTCCAGAACGCCGGTAAAGAACAAGAAAGTTCGACGATTTGGGAATAGCGAACGAAAGTGTTTGGAAGACTTTGGAATACCGAACAAGAGTGTTCGGGCTACTTGGAATGTTACTCTGCCAAGACAATCCTCCGCGTTTCGGCGCTGTTTTCAGTTCTAATATCGATAAAATACGCGCCGGCGGGGAGCAGCCCTCCAAGCGGGAGGCTGATACCGGTTCCGACCGTCGTAAAAGTGCGGCGGAGGTTCAGCAGTTCTTTGCCGGTGGTTGAATATACGGTCAACCGGATATTGCCCTGAATCGGCGCGCTGAAGTTCAAATTTATGGTCGAATTGAATGGATTCGGATACAAGCTGATCAGTTCGACCTCCTTCGGAGCCCGGTTCATGTTTCCCGCCCAATTATCATCCCCCTCATTCGGAAAATAGAAGGCTCCGATATCCAAAGCGTCGTTCGTAATCGGTCGATGCTCGAAGTCCAGGTGCGGAACGTACTGAAACAGGATATCATGACCATCCGGGAACATATAGCCTTCGACAACGTCTATGCAGGGGGAATGCTCAGCAAGGTGAAAATCCTGGTTCTCGAAATCGACAAATCCGGGATCATCGCCGATGATGTTATCGACAAACACGCTGTCGCCATGCCCGATTTCCGAAATCCAGTTGTTGCTGCCGCGCAGGTTCGGATTTCCCGCCCAGATTGCGTAGCTGTTGTCGTTCATGAACAAGATGTTGTTATCGACGACCGCCTGGGCGCTGTCGCTGGAAAGCTCGAATATGCGGCGCGTGCCCCAGTCTCTGTGAGATTTAATTACAACTGTATTGTTGAAGAAATACATCGTGCCTTTGCGAGGTCTGTTCCGGTCCTCGCCGCCGAAATGAATACATCTCGAGTTGTGAGTATTGGGCGGTTTAATGATAACATTGCCATAAACATAAGCATTGGCTGCGACGTCTTCGCCATAGTCGCTGTCAACCAAATCCAACTGCGAATTCCGCCCGCCTTCGATCCAGTTATAGCGGATGATGTTGGTCTGGGCGCGGGATTTGAACTGCTGCCCGTCGTTGAGTAGCTCTCCGAAACGGCAGAATTGAACTGTTAAATGGATTCCTCGACCTGAAGCGTAAATGTTATGCTCCAAATATCTGGTCGAGTCCGGTCCCGCGCCGTTTTCGTGGATGTAGCAGCTTTCCAGCAGGACAAATTGATCGACGTCGGTTTCCGTGTTCTGAAAGCCGTTCATGCAGTGATGCAGTTCGCAATTGCGGATCACCAGATGGCGGCAGTATTCCGCCCGGATCGCGCAGGCGTTTTCGGCGTATTGCTGCCGCTCGCCGCGATCATCGGTAAATGAGCCTCCAACGATTGCGTTGCGGATTTCAAAGCCGTCGATGACGATATAGTCCGACTGCCGCGGTTGATACTGTCCTACGAGAATAATCTGCCGCGGTTCGTTCCAGTAGGGCGTTTCGCGGCTGCTGACCGCCTCTTCGCCGTCGATGACCGGATAGGCGCCATTCCTGTCGGGAACGCCCATCAGAAAAACAGGTTCTTCCGCCGTTCCGACTCCATGCAGCAGGAATTTCTCATGGTACGGCTCTTCCCGATAATAGACCATGATTCGATCTCCCGCCTGCAAATCGTGCGTCGGACAGTCGATGATACGTTCGTATTCTTGCCCCGGTCCTACTCTGTACACCTCGGCGAAAAGCAGGATGGGGGCGAATAGGAACAGTAGGAATGTTATATGTTTCAGCATGCTGCCTCGTTGAATCTTGGACTTCTGAAAATAAAAAGAAACTGGTCAGTCATTTTGATTTTTTTCCTTTCTTTTAGATTCTATTTTTTCATTCAATTCGTCAAATCCATCGTTATTCTCTATTTCAGCCCTGTTCAAACGCTTCCTGTACGCTTCGTCATCCTCAATCGCTTCCCGTTCCGCCTCGTGCGCCAGTCGATTCCGATTGTAAATTTCATACTGTTCAATCGCCAGCTTTTCGGCGACCTCTTTTGAAACTTTGCCGGGATTGTTTAGGATATCGCGTTCATTGAACTTGAGAAAGGCGTCCAGTTTGTCGCGCCAGTCGCGCATGTAAATCGCTCGCCGGCGATTCGCCTGGTCTTCGGCGTAGTCCAGGTACATTGTCACGATACGGTTCAGACTGCTGATTTCATCCTCGTTCAGGTAGTTTTTCGCGATCGCGACGTCGCCGCGGCGGACTTTATCGCCTTTCCATGAAGTCAAACCC
Organism: uncultured bacterium; assembly: GCA_964635255.1. Lineage (GTDB taxonomy): Bacteria > Electryoneota > AABM5-125-24 > Hatepunaeales > Hatepunaeaceae > CAZWOY01. The sequence goes on along the minus strand of CAZWOY010000260.1, from coordinate 3,536 downwards.
ATGTTGGCTTTGGCTGCATCGGCGCGCGATGAAATGATTTCCGCCGCCGTCATGCCGGAGACGGCGAAGTGAAGCTTGTTCTGCACGATCGCGAAAAAGCGCTGCGTCTCTTCGGATTTAGGATCGTAATCGACGGCTAATTTGTAAATATCGCGGATCTTCTGGTAAAACCGCTTCTCACTGGCGCGGATATCCCGGATGCGTTCAATCAGCTCGTCGAAGTAGTCCGATCCGATATTGATCCCTTCCTTCAACCGCTCGTCGTCCATAACGAAGCCTTTGACGATATACTCGCGCAGCCGTTTGGTCGCCCACTGCCGGAACCGGGTGGCGATCAGGGATTTTATGCGGTAGCCGACGGAAATGATCATATCAAGATTGTAATATTTTACCGACCGGCTTACCTTCCGACCGCCCTCGCTTTGAACTGTCAAGTATTCCTTGACAGTTGAATTCTCATCCAACTCGCCTTCATGGTAAATGTTTCTAATATGAAGGCTTACGTTCTGCTTCGTAGTCTGAAACAGCCTGGTTAAATCGGCTTGCGTCAGCCAAACCGTCTCATCTTCCAGCCGAACTTCAAGCTTAGTATCGCCGCTTTCGGTTCGATAAATTAACATCTGCGATTGTTTTTTTTGAGGAATGGCGTTATTCATAATAAACGTCTCCACAGAATTGTCGAACTAATTTCTCAAGTTTCGTTCATTATTGAAACTTATCAACGATAGCAGCGCAGGCGTCTCTGCCTGCGATTGCGCATAATTCTACCCCGCGCTATTTCGAATAAACTTCTCATTATTCCCTGCGACCACAACCGTAAACTCCCCCTTCCGCAAATCCTTCGTTTCATCGATCAGATCCGACAGATACCCCCGGAAAATCCTCTCGAATTTTTTGGTCAATTCCTTGCACACGGCAGCCTTGCGGTCGCCGTAAACATCCAGCGCGTCGATCAGCAGTTTATGAAACCGATGCGGCGATTCGTAGAACACCAAAGTGTGCGGCAAATCCTTGTCCATTTCAAGGAATCTTCTGCGCTGCCCCGGTTTACGCGGCGGAAAGCCTTTGAACGTGAAGCTCGAGGTGGGCAGCCCCGAGGCTGCCAGCGCGGTGGTTATCGCTGAAGTCCCGGGAATCGCTTCGACCTCGCAGCCGGCGTCCAGAGCCGCATCGATGATCCTGTACCCGGGGTCGCTGATCCCCGGCGTCCCGCTGTCCGAACATAAGCTAACATTCTGCCCGGCTGAGAGCAAGTCCAAAATCTTCTTCCCGGCGGATTCTTCGTTATGTTCATGGTAGCTGATCAATCGACCGGGATGTTCGACGTCATAGCGCGCGAAAATTTTACGGGTTACGCGAGTGTCTTCGCACGCCAAAACCGCAGATTCCCCCAACACCCTTAAGGCGCGATGAGTTATGTCTTCGAGGTTGCCAATGGGGGTGGATATTATGTATAGTTTTCCGGGATCCAAGTAAAAGACTGCTGTTTGTTTAATCTGTTGTGAATACTTTTTAATTCTACATATCTTAAAAAGAAAATAGCGCTGGATATAAGCTATGTTAGTCGAATATCTTATTCAATTCATTTTTCCATTCGTCGCTGAATACAACCTGAAACTTAAACCTCTGTTCCAGAAAATCCAACCCTAATTCTGTCCAGTCTTTAAGTTCGCCAAGTTCAGTACAGAGGCGAAACACATCCTCCTTATAAGTGGTATCTTCGTTTTTCAGATGCAAGCCTTTAGTTTCCAAAACCCATACTTTGCTTAATTCGTCCGGTTTTGTTTCGTCTTGTTCAGCAAATATAAAATCAGCATAGATTTTATTCTTCTGCCAGGCCTGAATAGCATAATCGGCGCGTGACCGGTTGCGATACCACCATAGCAGCTTCTCTTGACCGTCGAGATATAAGGCTACCGTTTTTTCAAGTTCATTGAATTGATCGCTTGGAACTTTCTCAAATAAAGACGCTTGCACCGGTTGAAATCCGTCGCGTTCCAACGGTCTGATGTTTTTCCTGACCGGTATATAGTTTGGAATTTTATAACTGCCTTTACCCTTTAAAAGAAAGAAAATCAGTTTCTTTTCATCTAACAGTTTTCGGAAAATAGACTCGGCTCGTTCATCGCGGATTTTACCCAGCCGTCGGCGGATTTCCTCCAAAACCAGCAGGAAATTGGCGGTTAGCTTCTTCTCACCATGTTTGATTTTTAGCCTGTCGATAATTCTTTTGCCAAGAGTAAACGAAATCCACGGATTGGGTATGATATCCAAAAGCTGGCGCGAGAAGAAAACCAGATTAATTTTCATACCGACAAGCGCTCGTTTCAGTCCTCTGCGTCTAATAGTTACTGCGGGATCATCGGCAACGTTTATATCGGACACGTAATCGATCATTTCTTTCTGCTGCAACTCTATTTGTTCAACAAAAGATAAGTCCGTCTCCTTCCAGTCGATTTTGCTTAGTATATCCATATCATAATTTAGATCACGGTACTGTCCATTTTCTTGGATGACGAACTTGGGAAGGTAGATTTTGCCCTCAAATTTCTTGAACTTTTCGCGATAATATATATTTTCTTTTTTAGTGGCGTCTAAATCATCCGGATCGCCTAAGTCCATCATTATATTGCCGGCTAAGTCGCCCAAACCTTCGTGCTGAAAACTTAGTCTGATCTTCTCGATAAGCTCCGCAGCGTTCTCGCGATGGCAGAAGACATAACTCTCGTCCAATTCCTTGACATGCGTCTTCCGCGCGCGCGGCTGGCGGAGGATTCGACCTACTAACTGCGTAATACTCAATTCCGCTTTGGGATTGGTCAATATTGCCAGAACATAAGCAAACGGACAATCCCATCCCTCCTGAAGCGCCTGCTTGGTGATGATAAACCGAATCTGGCAATCGGGACTGAGAAGGTCGATGCCTTCGATATCGTCCTTTTCGCTGCTTTTAATCGCGATTTTTTCCGGACGTATGCCGCATTTGTCGATGAGGTATTCTTTAACGTCTTCGGAATGAACATACTTCCCGCCGCGCTGGTCTTTACCTGTTCTTTCAACCTGAACCAGGCAGATAGGCCGGATATACTCGCCGCTCTCAGATTCATAATCCTCGGCTTTTTCCTGCAGTTCGTCAAGCTTGCCTAACGCGCAGCGCACAGTATCGATCCAGTCCGGACTGGCTTTTGTATGAACATGCAGATCAAGCTTAATCATATCCTCGCGTTCAAGTTCTTTGCCGGTTATGTTGACCAATATGTTGCAATTCTTAGGCGGCGTCGCCGATAGTTCTATTACGATCGACGGATTAAATGTGCGCAGCGTTTCCTGGGCAATCCTGCTGTAGGCTTTATGCCCCTCATCGATAATGATCACCGGCCGGTGGATGCGCAGCGTATTCCCAAGCGACGTCTTGACAAGTCGTCCAAACATACCGCCTTTATTGCCAAGAAAATCGAGATTAGGAAACTCTCTTAACAACTCTTCATGTTCGTTATATGCGTCTTCCGGCGGGAAAAAATCGAAAAATATGCCGC
>CAZWOY010000259.1:0-6333 GCA_964635255.1 uncultured bacterium | reverse complement strand
CGGCAGTAAGTTTTTGATCGACGAGATTATCGATCCGCCTGCCATTAGCATCGTAAATTTCGACCACAACCTTACCGGCTTCGGGAAGTTCATAGCGGATGATCGACGAGGAATTGAACGGGTTGGGGTATGCCGAATAGATTTTGAAACTTGATAAGATATCTGCGCTGGAATCTAAATAAACAAGATTCGGCGTGAATCCGATTTTCATCAGGCAATGGCGGTATTGCATTCGACGCGGTGAACTATAGGCATAAACCTTTGTTAAAACTGAACCGTCGTCAAGTAAGATCGCTTCTTCAAAATAGAGAAGAGTATCGGATTCCAGTCTGCAAAAGTCAATAACATCACCTTGAGGGGATAACAAATACCAGATTGGATTTGTGGTAGGTCCTTCCCAATCATCATACTCATGAAAACAGCCAAGAACAAGTATCTCACCTGTTGGAAATTCAACGACATTTGGCAGTCTTACATAAGGAGTTCCTTCATCGCCCAGATTATCGGTCAAATGCCATATCACATTGCCGTCTTCGTCAATTTTTACTATCCAGTTACAGTAAAAATCGGGTCTTGCACCCTCGATTCTTCCGGTAATAAGATAGCCATCGGATATTTTAAAGATTCTCTCAAATTTATAATCAATATCATCCAGCGGATACGATTCGCCGTTCTCATCCTGAGGCAACTCATCCGGATCGACGGTATAGGTTATATACCAGACTCGCTCGCCCTCTGAATTGAAATTGATCGCTAAACCATTATCCCGCCAGGTCCGGTTCTGCTGTTTCCTTCCAACGCATATCATTCCATTGTTTTCCGATTCAGCGACATCGTATAATGTTTCAACTTCATAATTGCCGCGTACGAAGCGATATACATGCTCGAACTCTCTTACGCCATCCTCGTTGTATCCCATCACTTGTATTCGCGCATCATTTGCAATATTCTGCATTATAAAACCACAAGATAGAAAACCGCCATCGTCTTTTTGAACTATACCGTTATATCCTTGCAGTTCAACACGCTGATCGTCACGACTCCAGATTGTATCACCATCAAAATCCAATCGTAACATAAACAAATCTGTGAGATAATCTTCAAATCCCTCATCGTTTATTTCATACCAGAATTTTTGTCCGTAAAACAGCCATCCATCTTCGGCTCGTTCGCCAATGGGAAGCGTCCTGTATTGCGATATTTCTTTTGTTGTATCCGGAACACGCTCGCTGCGAAAAATTTCGTTGCCGAGCGTATCGGTAATCATATACCAGTCTTCGCCCATCCAGGCAAGTTCGTTTTCGTCCAACTGCAGAACCAAGCCTTCGATACGTGGGTTTTCCCAGGGAAGGTATTCGCTCCAAAGGATCTCCAGTTCCTGACATAAAATATAACCGGGACAGGAAAACAGAAAAAAAATAAAAATTAGAAACAGCATAAAGCGCCTCGCTTAAACATATTACGGTAGTACGATAACTCTTTGTATTTGACTGAAATCCTTATAATTCAGCCTGATAAAGTAAACGCCGGATGGCAGACCATCTGCCTGAAACATTATGTCATGTCCGCCGGATAACTGATACTCGCTAAGCAAACTTCGCATAAATCTACCCTCGCTGTTATAAAGCGCTAAGTTTACAAAACCATTTTCCGAAAGCGAATAGCTAATCTTCGCCGAGTTGTTAAACGGATTAGGATAAGCTGGATTCAGGCAAAATGACCTCGCGAAATCCGGTCGTTCAGTTTCGACAGAATAGTAGGTTGTCCATTCTTCGGGTAATTCGTAAATAAGCAATTCACCTTGAGGACTCATAGTCAATAGCTGCAAGCGGCCGCCAACGCCGATGAAATGACCGATCTCGAAGGTGAAACCGAAAAAAGGTATAACTTCGTCGCTGTGCGATAATATTTCCAAATCGATAGGACAGATCAGCATTAATGGTTCATCTCTGATAAAAGTAAGTAATTCCCAAACGCCATCTCTATCAACATCGACCTTTTTAACGCCTTTGCATATCAACGGTGGTGAAGGTGCAAGCGGTTGACCTTCGGTAAGTATTACAAGCTCGTGTATCAATTCTAACTCGATTGGATCATATACAGGTATGTGAATAAAAGTTGTATCCCGGTTAAGCATGGATTGCCAAGGTGCAATCCATTCTAAATTACCGTCACTGTCAAAATCTTCAATCACTGAATGAAGTACGAAGTAAGGTCCCCACCCCGAGGCAGGATAATGATCTTCCCCAGGAAGTATCTCAAATTCGTATATTACTAAACTGTCAGGACGATGGATATCTCTTTGAAAAGAAGTAAAAAGCATAGTATAGTACCATATTTCCTCATGGATATAATCATTTCGTTCGTACTCATGATCCCAATTAGCTACACCCCCCACGAAATAATCAAAACCGCTTGAGTCTTGCCTATTTATTATACAAAGTGTCCGGCACCGGCATATTTCGCTGATATGTTCAATTTCCTCTGTTAAAGGATTTGCAGAAATCAACTGGCTGCAGTAATAACCTGTATGCCAATTCGCTCCCCCCGCTATTTTAGAGGTCGTATAATTAAAAATAGTATTTATATTTCCATCTTGATCGCGATATTTACCTGCCGCTCGAACAAGGGAATGGTCGAAAACACGGTCTTTTTCAAAGATTAAGCTATAGTCAGGACCACCATATATTTCAAACGTACCCCATTCAACAGTTTCTATGGCGATGTCACGATCTCCATCATTGTCAAAATCGTGTATTTGAATAAAATCCCAAGGTGGAAATGTCTGGTATCTTGGTTCGCTTTGATATACATGTTCGCCATCATCGATAATCCCAATAATATGGTCTTCGTCGCCCTCGGCGCTATATACTATATCCAGTTTCCCATCCCAGTCCATATCTTCAACTGTAACCGACTGGAAACTGAAACCTTCAGGAGCTTGAATACTTGCAATAAGCTCAACATGAAAGGTTGAATCCTGCGCATAGCTTACATTAAGTATAAGCAGAATCGGTATAAATAGCGACTTTTTTAACTTTCTTAACATTTTTCATCCCAAATTAAATTTAAGAATGTTGTCCAGCGCAGAGCTGGACAACATTCCTATTTCAGTTTTTACTTAACTAAAACAACCGGCTGCAATATCGAATCACTATCTTTTGTTAATTTAAGGAAATAGGATCCGGAAGGCAAGTCCGCAGCATTAAGCGTCAACGAATGATTGCCAGCATTCTGCACACCATCCAACAGCGTCATCTGCATACGTCCGTTTGCATCGTAAAGCAACACAGTGATTTTCCCGGCTTCGTCGATCGAATATGTTACTTTAGTTGTGGCGTTGAACGGATTGGGGTATGCAGGATTGAGACAAAAGTTTGAAGGTTTCGTTCCACAGGTATATTTTCCTTCTGCTTCCGCGGTCCGAATTTTGTCATCTAACTTCTCTAACTTTTCCTCAAAAACTATATCGATCTCGTCGTAGCTATCGACCTGGATGTTGGATATATCCTCGAGTTCTTTCTGTGCAAGAAGGATACGGATCTCGTTGCGAAGGGAATCTGCCTCATTGTCCCAATGGTCGCGAATATTTTGAAGCGCTGTAACTTTTTCTTCAAACTGTCCCAGATTAGAAAGGCTTGAAATCGATTGGATTAGCGCTACATCTGCTAATTCCGTATTCGGAAAATCGCTAATCATTTCAGAGCAAATATCCTGAAAATCTTCCATATCTTCGCCGGAACGATATATGCACGATCTGAGATATTTGAGCGCTATTATCTTATGTGACATGTTTTCATCATACTCCAAAACCGATTCGAAGTGCGGGATAGCGTCAGCAAATCTTTTTTCCCTTCGCATAGCTCGGGCAATATAATAATCCGTTTCGTTGTCGATCCAGCCACCTGCTTCCCATGGATCATAATCCATTCTTGAAGGAATATAAAACAATGAATCTTCATTATCATCTGCATCAGCAGTTCCCCACCAACAATTTTCAGCAATCCATTCGTTGCCTGGATTGAAATCATTATAAACTGCATAGTGTCCTACTGTTCGCACTATGTTATTAAATTGAAATGGTGTATTTCTGCAACCATCTTCTATGTAAATCGCATGATCCCCCATATTTTGAATACCAATAGTACCGCCATCTCCAGCGTCCATATCGGGAGTTGAACTGCTTCGAATATTTAAACCAAAGGCATCGCCATTGTCGAGATCGATTTCATCCGCATCCGCAACTCCGCCAATGACTGGATTGCAATCGCCACCATAAAAGGTCATGCTTGCGGAGTACCCACTGCCATCACCAGTGTTATCTATCGTGATGCCTTCTAAGTTCCCGTCGGAATTCACCATGCGCACACCACCGTAATTGGCGTTGGTTATGTCCATTCCATCGATGTTTACAGTTGTGTTTGTGCCGTATGCATAAACAGCCCAGCCGTCTGTTTCATCGATTGTGATGTCATCCAAGTTTGAAGGATCTAATCCGGCATCTTGGGCATAAAACCTTATGGCGTTGTAGTTTGAATAATGAGCGCCATCAATGTCAGTGAAGTCTAAGTCGTTTCCTTCCGAAGTAGATCGGAATCGGATTCCTTCCCATCCGTAAGACTTCAAAGCGTCGAAATGGACGTGATTATCAATTACGCCCTGTGTGACTAATGTACCTTCGACGTCAATGTACTTGTTAAAATAGAAGCCGAAATAAGCGCCTTCGCCAATTGTATAGGTAAAGTTCTCGGGCACAGTAAAATCGTCTTTAACCCGGTAGGTTGCATCTCCAGGTATGGTCAAGTTATCATTGATATCACCGGCGCCGAGAAGAATGTAATTATCGACCGCGTCTCCATCCTCATCGATGCAGTCGTCTCCTCCCGGACCGCCATACACGCCAACATCGACCCAGCCTAAATCCGGGTCCTGATGATCAGCGTCGTTCGTAACATTAATGAGGCTGTTGGCGCCATCCCACTCTATGTGGAAATCGTATGGATCGACTTCACTAACCAGAGTTAATAAAGCGTCGTCTTCGCCATCGATAATACAATTATTAGCGGTGCAGTTTTCAACATCATCGTCTTCGAAAGCATTGAATTCGTTAATCGCAGGAGTGTCTCCAGCTTCATGTACTCTAACTTCATAATGATTATTGTCGCCGAAGATATTGTAAAGAAGTTCCAACTCATAGGTATTATTATCTTGAGGCCAATCCTCATCGTTCCAGCCGCCTACATGCAGTCCGTCATCATCGTTGCTCCACAAGATGTTGTTTCGCATATGAATGACAAGATAGTCTCCACCGAAGCTATAATCCAAATCAGCAATGTGAATGCCATCCCAAGTATTGTCGTAACAAACGTTGTTGTAAACTTTGTATTCTTTAGCATTTACGCAATATGCATCGTCAGTAAAGACAATACCATCGTTGTTGCCATCCCAGACAATATTATTGGTTATTTCACCATAACCTTTATCTCCAATCGAAAGTTGAGGATCCTCGTCGTTGTCATCAAATCTGTTTTGATTGATAATGTACTTTTGTCCGGGACGTTCGACTTTCACTCCACCGTCGCCATTGTCGTGGATATATGAACCATCGATAATAAAAGCGACAGCACCGCTTCCATCGCCATCATCGGTGATCACGCCTCGTTCTGTGTTGTCGTTAACTTCACAGCTATACATTCGAAATGCAGCGTCATCGCCGCCTATTTTAACGCCATTACTGTCGCTATTGCGAATAATACAATTTCGCAATTTTAAATTGGCGTCATCAGTGGTGCAAATTATGGCATCATCATCGGGATCTTCTCCGCCCTCGTCGAAAACAGTCCAATCGGCAGTCATAATTCCATCGTTAATCCCAGACCCATTAATTACAATTCCGTCGAAGCCGTCATTTATACCATCCTCTTCGATGACTTCTACCGGATTTGCTTCGGTTCCGTTAATGTCAAGAGTTCCAAAAACAGTAATCCTTGCATTTCCTTCGGTTTCGCCGTCATCATCTCCATCACGAAGATCCCAGAAGACAATCTCAACTCCTGCGGCAACGGTAATAGTACAGCCATCCGGAATGTTGCAATTGCCAACGATATAATAATCGTCAACATCCATCCAGTTCCCGTTTGCCGGACCATCGTTGTATAGATCCTCATTTTCGCCATCCTCGCCGAACCAGTAAACATCAGCGAACGATGCATCATTGCAGACCAAAAGTCCGCAGAATATCGCGAAAAACGCGATTAAGAAATTTGTACGAGCCATGAGGCCCTCCTTAGATTGATTTTGGGGGCGTTCGTTCGTACATTATATAAATGGCGT
>CAZWOY010000258.1:0-6337 GCA_964635255.1 uncultured bacterium | reverse complement strand
TTGAAGAACCCGCTTCCGCGCCGCCGTCGAGCCGCTCTTTGCCGAGCTGTACGACAGCGTCGTTTCCGGCGAGGAGACGCGCATCGTGCTGGCGGCCAACAGCGCGCCCGACTATAAGGAAAAGCTGGACGAGGAGCTGCGCCAGATGCGTGAATCGGAGATGTGGCAGGCGGGCGCGGCCGTGCGCTCCCTTAATGGACGCTTATGGTAAATACCGTTGGCTCAGCGACAGTCACGTTCTGCTGAAAGACGATAGCGGCGAACCACAATATGTAATCGGCAATATTCGAGATGTAACGGAAGTAAAATTGGCTCAGGAGCATATCGAAAATGCGCTAATTGAAAGCCAGCGGAAAGAAACGGAGATTTCCGGATTGTTGAGGAGCGCGCGCGCGGTTTTAGAAGAGCCGGATTTTGAAAACGCCGCGCAAGTTATTTTCCAAAACTGTAAAGAATTGCTGAATGCCGATGCAGGTTATTTAGGTCTGAAAACCAAACCGGATGAAGAGGAAATCATCCTTTATCAGGAACCTGGCAGCTTTGTCAGTTTCATCGATAAAAAAGTAACAATGCCTATAACCGGCGTTAAAACCGAGATGTACAGTTCAAAACAGATAATCATCGATAATAATTTCAGCGGTTCGTTCTGGTCGAAACTCCTGCCTGACGCCCACCTGAATCTAAGGAATGTCCTATATGCCCCAATAATAATCGAAAATAATACAGTCGGAGGGATGGCGTTCGCAAATAAAGAGAATAACTTTAATGCAAATGACTCCAAACTTGCCGGAGCTTTCGGTGAATTAGCGGCTATTTCCTTGAGAAATTTTCGAGACAAAAGAAAGGTAGTGGAACACAAGGATTTATTGCACACGATCCTTGAATCGTCAGCAGAAGGCGTTCTGGCTTTAAACGAATACTTCGGCGTGACGCATTGGAACAGCAAATTTGTGGAAATTTGGGGCGTTCAGAATGAGATGATCAAATTGAACAATGGCGAGAGTATTATAAATTACCTGAAAAGCAAAACAAGGCAATCTGACAAACTTAAAATCTGGAATCTCAAATCGCTCAGGAATTCGACGGAAGTGGTCGCTGAAAGAATTACTTTCAAAGATGAACGCATCGTTGAGGCTTATTCAAGTCCCCTTATATCCGGCGACGAATTAACGGGAAGAATCTGGACATTCAGGGACGTTTCCGGAATACTGAGAGTCGAACAACATCTAAGAGAGAGTGAAAGAAGATTCAGAATCATCTTTGAGAAAGCTCCGGCAGGAATTGCGCTGGTCGATGTTAATTATCAAATATTCAGAGCAAACAACGCTTATTGCTTCTTTTTAGGCTATTCGGAGGATGAGCTTAAAAAGAAGAAAATTCAAGATATCACCCATCCGGATGATCTGGGTGAAAACATCGAATTACAGGATAAACTTAGGAATCAGGACGTCAGCGGATTTCAATTTGAAAAGCGATTTATCAAGAAAGACGGGGAAATTTGCTATGGGATTCTGCTGGCTTCGGTAATAACGGACGAACGCGATAAACCCATATACTTTTTGGAACAAGTCCTCGATATAACCAAACGAAAAAAAGCGGAAAAAGAAGCGCTGGATCGCGAAGCAAAACTGAGTAGCGTTTTTAAGGCGGCTCCGATTGGAATTGCAATAATGCTTAATAATCAAATCCAACAAGTAAACGACCGGTTCTGTGAGATTGCAGGCTATAAAACTGAGGAATTAGTTGGCGGCTATCCGGGGATTATGTTTTCGCCCGAAAATAAATGGAAGGGGATCTATCAGAAAATGACAATCCAGATGGAGCGGCGAGGTTTCAGTATGATTGAGACGGAATTGATACGGAAAAACAGATCAAACTTAATTGCGATACTGAATTCTTCACCGATCGATTCAAATAACTTCGACCTGGGTATAACCATTACTTTACAAGACATAACGGAAAGAAAGCTGGCTGAAGAACAGATTAGGGAAAGCGAAGAAAGATACCGCCGTTTGTTTGAAGATGATTTGACGGGTGATTACATCGCCACCCCCGATGGCAGATTGATTACCTGTAATCCGGCGTTTATCCGAATCTTCGGCTTCTCCTCAATTCAGGAGGCGCTTGACACGCCAACAAAAGAGTTGTACTTCAGCGGGAAAAACAGAAGCAACTTTATCGATTTGATAAAAAAGCGCGGCCGACTCGAATTATTTGAACAGGAAATGCGCCGTCGCGATGGTGCGCCGATCATTATTCTTGAAAACGCCATCGGGGTGTTTAACGATAAAAATGAACTGACGCAAATTCGCGGGTATCTGATCGATATTACGGAGCGCAAGAACCTCGAAGCGCAGCTCAGGCAGGCGATGAAAATGGAATCTATCGGCAGGCTCGCCGGCGGAATTGCGCATGATTTTAATAATTTATTAACCGTTATTTCAGGCAATGTCGAAATGTCGTTGTTATCCGTCGATGAACGCGATCCGCTTCATCACGATTTAACGGAAATCAACAAAGCCGCCAACAGAGCGACGGATCTGACGAGGCAATTATTAGCGTTCAGTCGAAAACAAACTCTGCAGCCGAAGGTCGTTAATCTAAACAAGATTGTTCTAAACCTGCATAAAATGCTCAAGAGAGTCATTGGCGAGGATATATCCCTGGAAATAATAGCGGACGACCGGCTATGGACGACGAACGTAGATCCGGGGCAGATCGAGCAGGTGATTATCAACATGGTTGTGAATGCCCGCGACGCCATGCCTAAAGGCGGAAAGTTGTATATTGAGACAAAAAACGCCATACTTTCGGAAAAAGACAGTTTAACCAAAGTCGAATTAAAATCCGGTCAATATGTGACGCTATCGATAATGGATACCGGCATGGGAATGAAAGATGAAGTAATGTCCAAAATCTTTGATCCGTTTTTTACCACCAAAACCGAAGGCAAGGGAACCGGATTGGGACTTTCGACCGTATATGGCATAATTAAGCAAAGCGGCGGCGACATATCCGTAGAGAGCAAATTAGACGAAGGATCTTCGTTTACGATTTATCTGCCGGCTTCCGGAGGCGAGGAAATTCAGGAAGAAGAAACGCGTTCCGGCGCTCAAATCCCTCACGGAAAGGAAAATCTTCTTATTGTCGAGGATGAAGAAGGCGTCCGATATTTAGCCCAGCGGGTATTGAAAATGCACGGTTATAAAGTCACAACCGCTCAGAACGGCGGCGAGGCGTGGCTGATTTGCCAGAAGATGGAAAAACCGTTCGACTTAATCATCACCGACGTCATTATGCCCGGAATCAGCGGACCTGAATTTGTAAGCCGTATCAGAGAGATGTGGCGGAACGTAAAATCGCTCTATATTTCCGGTTACTCGGAGGAAGCCATTGCGCAGCACGGGATCCTAAACCCGGACGCACCCTATATGCAGAAACCGTTCCCGCCGGTGGACCTTGTGAAAAAAGTCCGCGAGGTTCTCGATATGGAAATTTGAAAACGATTGCCGGCAGAATTATCTATTCAAGATGAACATAGCTGAAATATGTTTTTCCAAAGCCTGGGGCGGATTAGAGATGAAGTGCCTCGAGGACGCCGATCAATTGCGCAGCCGCGGGCATGTCGTTTATGCGGTGGCGGCGCCGGGAACGGTGGTGGAAGAGCGCTTTGCACGGAACCGCCATCGGACCTACGCCCTAAAATCCGCTAAATATTTCGCGCCCCTGACCACGCGCCGGCTGGCGATGTTTTTCAAGGATAAGAAGATCGAAGCCATCCATATCCACCGCACGCAGGATTTAGGACCGTCATTGTTAGCCGCTGAATGGGCGGAGGTGCGGGCGCGGGCGTTGACCCTGAGAATGGAGTCCGCAAAAAGAAAGTTCGATCCCTACCATCGCTGGATTTACAGCCGTTTAACCGCCGTGGCGACCATCACCGAAAGACTGAGGAAAATCGTAATTGAAAACAGACCCGTTGCCGCAGATAAGGTTCATTGCGTTTACAACGGATTGGATTTGGAAAAACTGAAAAGCGAAAGCCTCTCCAGGGAAGAAATCAGGACAAAATGGAACGTCTCACAGAATGCGTTCGTCATCGGTATTTTAGGCAGGCTCGACCCGCTGAAAGGACAGAGCGTCGTTATTGAAGCGTTGAATCTATTGAGGGATAAAATTGAGAATATCAAGCTGATAATCTGCGGTTCCGAGACTCGAAACGAACCCGGAGAATTGAACCGGCTGCAATTGAAGGCAAGCGAACTTCATCTGGAGGAGGCCGTAATATTTACCGGACGTCAGTCCCCGCCGGGAATTATACTGCCCGCCTTCGACGTCTCGATAATGGCGACCAAAAAAGAGACCTTCGGCAACGTCACCGTCGAATCAGGCGCTTTGGGCCTCCCGGTGATAGGAACCGACACAGGCGGCACGCCGGAGATCATCGAAAACGGCAAAACCGGATTCCTGATCCCGCCGTTCGATCCTGAGGCGCTGGCGGCAAAGATATTAGAGCTCTGCCAAAACCCAAAGCTGCGCCGCGAGATGGGAACAAATGCCGCCAAAAGAATGCGCGAAAAGTTTTCGATGCAAGAGCATGTTGAAAAACTGGAGTCATTGTTGGGAGTCAAATAAGTTGGAGTACACGCTTCAGCGTGCAAATAAGTTGGAGTACACGCTTCAGCGTGCAAATAAGTTGGAGTACGCGCTTCAGCGTGCAAATAAGTTGGAGTACACGCTTCAGCGTGCGGAGAATAAATCCGCAGTATCGGCGTTGTCCGTGTTCCTGTTATCTCAGCGCCCCAGCCCGGCTTCTCCGAATCCAGGATTGCTCCGCCCCATCATTCTCATTTCATCGTAAAAAAGAATAAGTCCATTGCATCGTATTGATTTTAAAACTATATTTTCTAATGAAGCGCGCTGGATCGGATATCCGGCTATCGCAGCCCGGAAGCAGCCTGCCCTGATTCGCATAAAACCGCATTCCGGGACTTTTAAGAAAACGAGACATAAATGAGGAAAACGATCATGGAAACAAACGACCGCCTGGAAGAACTTATCTTCCTCGCAAATCATCTTCAGACTTATTTTAAAATCTCACCAAATGCCAGTTGATGAGTTAATGAATATTCAAAATGCAGTTTGTACATATACGGATTAACTAATTCTTTGAACTCATGTTTCGACCAGAAATGAATATGTCCGCTTGGAAGTCCTATTTTCAACGCAACGGCTATCTTATCCAATACTCTGAAATAAGGCTCAAGTGGAACTGAAATCAATAAATATCTCTTCGAAACACGTTGCATTTCGCTCATCGCCTTATGCGGTTGCGTTACATGCTCCAACACCTGGCTGCATAGAACAAAATCGACTGAATTACTCTCCAATGGGATATTGTTTACTAATCCAACAAAATAATCCGCTGTCGTATCACGATTTTGATGCGCACAGCGAATCGTATCGGTATCATAATCAAACCCTACAAACTGGACGTCAGGCAGTGAAGTATGCAAATACTTGATTAAAAATCCCCCGCCGCAGCCGGATTCATAGACTGTTTTTGCACCGGATTTCTGTATAGCGCGGGCAATTTTATCCTGAAACTTCCTGATATAGCCAAGATATAAAGGCAAATCATTGTTGTATTTAAAGTCATTGGCATTCATAACGCCATGCGTACTTCTTTGTAAATTGTATTCCCCAGAGGTTTTTGCAAAACTTCTCTTTATCCTTTCTTATTTCATGCCCCATGCATAAATTACTTAATGATATAAAAATGCACATAAAATGTCAAGTAAAAATAGCGAAATCAGGAAATCAGAAGTAGAAATTTGGAATTTTATGAACAATCAGATCGAATTTGAGCGTAAAAACAGTCAAAAAGCCATGCATATCTGAACAGAGAACGGAGTTCTCCCGATCCCCCGGCTAAATCAACGCTCATTTATCGACTCGCAAACGAAATTGTGGTCAGATTGGATGAAGACGGGCTATCCTTGAACCGAACAATTGCCAAAGCATTGCATTTGAGCTTGCGATCCAAGCGCAGATCCGGCGGGCATGAAGCGTGAAATGCATCGCCGTCTTCAAAATCTGCAACTAGGGGCTGCTGAGCAGGAAAGCGCCGGGGCTAAAACATCTTTAAACTCGCCAATCCAACGCTCCATGACTCTGCTGGCTTTGATCGATTTGCAGGCGCTTTCGACAAGATTTTTGCGAGGGGCGCGTCGATTTTGGTCGCTTGACAGCATTTCAGTCAATCTTGACAGCGTGGGTTGTGATGCAAGACCGTCCGGCATTCTGCGCTCTGTATTTTCCGGTTTGAGAGGGGTTT
>CAZWOY010000257.1:2536-6343 GCA_964635255.1 uncultured bacterium | reverse complement strand
ACGCCCTCGTCTGCAAGCCCGGCGCTTCACATCGCGCTGCAGAAGCTTGCAGACGAGGGCGTCTGCAAGCTCTGCCGGTCTCAACCAAGAGGCTCTCGCGCACCGTCGCATGCTTTGTTAATAAAATCACAAATTATTGAGTTTAAATCAAGTTAATATAATGACAACTTAATGATTTATATAAAATACTATAAATAAAAAAAGCTCCCGTATAATGCCGGAGCTTGTTCCACCTTTCCAATTTATTCACTTTTTTACTTTCTCACTTTCTTACTTTCCCACTTTCTTACTTAACCAGCGCCATCTTCATAGAAACCGCCCGATCCCGCGCCTCCAGCCGGCAGACATACAACCCCGCCGGAACGTCCACCGGATTCCAGGCTATCGAGTGATTCCCCGCGTCTGAACGCCGTCCTTCAGCACAGTCACTTCGCGCCCCGCAAGGTCGTGGATGGTCAGCTTGACCTCGCCGGTAACGGACAGGTTGTAGCTAATCCGGGTGTGGTTGTTGAAGGGATTGGGGTAATTATCTTGGATTGCTAAATCCTCTGGGATCGATGAATTGCTTACAATCCGATTATTATCTGACTGGCGCATGAGATTGCGAAGTTCATCCAAACGCTTGTCAATTTCTTCAGCATTATCGATATTATATTCTAAGCCGACTGCTTTGGCGGTGCATAATGCTTCGAATTCGCAAATAGCGGCATTCAGTTGATCCTCATTAGCTTCAGCCGTTTGAACTAAGTCTGCGTATTCTGAAATTGCTTCTTCTGCATCTCCTAAATCCACGAGAGCACGAGCCGCATATCGAAGCATGGTCCAAGTGTTGCTGCTTTCGTCAAACAGCTCAATTGCGTCAAAATAAGCTTCGCGAAGATCGTGTAAGTTTCGTCTATCATTACGAAAAGCTGGTAGAGAATAGTGCACTGCGTAATATATCTCCTTTGAGTTTGCATCCTCATCGCGAAGTATAGCTAAGCAAGTATCTGCAACTGCTTCCCAGTTTCCTATCCTCCAATAATCCTTAAGAAAATCGTGTCGGTCCATCTCAAAATTAGCGATGGCGGCGCCGTCCCTTTCTTCTGTGTAGTAGGGATCCCAAAGAATCGTTGCGAAGTCGATCTCATTAAACAAATCGTCCAGATCCTGTTCTTCGTCGTCTTCACCCCAGTAATTGCCCCTTGCATCGATGTCTGGATCAGCGGCATTACCGGTTGCTTCAATCATAAATCCAACAAAAACGCCCTGATCTAAATGGATAATATTGTTTTCATTAATATCTGGAGTGCATCCAACGGCTAACACTATTTCCGAATCCCCATTGTCCTGTACTGTATTCCCTCTGCCGCTTGTACCAGGATCCATATCCGGCAGGGAAGCGCCGGCAATATCCATTCCTTCGTTTTCACTGTCCCTAAATCTACATTCTCGTATTTTGGGATCCGCTCCATCTAAGGACATACCAATGTCACATTCAAGAACATCGATATACTCAAGCTTCACCATGCCGGATTCCACTAAAGTAATATCGATTCCCGAACCTCCGCAGTTGCTGATAGTATTATCGCCAACATCAGGAGCAGGATCGCTGCTGTCGATAAAAACATACGAATCGTTAATATCGATTCCATCTCCCTCGCAATCGCTGATTTGGATGTTATTTAGATAGGTGATTTCAGAGGAGTTGTCTAATCCATTAAAATCAAGAGCAACCTCAGCTCCATCAAAACTACAGTAATCTAATGAATTTGACTGCAAATTAGGATTAAATACAATCGAACCCCAAAATTCGCCATCAACGAATTGCATAAACCGAACCGGATTTCCGGCAATTCCGTTGAAATCAACTTCGCCGTTAATGGTAAGATCGATGTCCTCGTCCATTAAGATTGTTACACCGGCGGGAAGGGTAAGTTCATCACCGGCATCGATAGCGTTATTGCCGGACATGCGATAAGTTTCGTATTCTAATGCAGGGATTCCCAATACGTCCTCAATATCAGAAGCGCCGGGGATCAGGGCGTAAAACTTGAAATCGCCGGCATTCATTTCAAAATCGCTGGCTCCTTCCCCGCAGAAAGCTCCAATATCACAATCTGACCCATCCGGATCTTCAATATTTGGATCTCCTGCATTTATCGCCGGCGATTCCCAATTAAGATGATAGTCGCCATTCCCGGCGTCGACAAAATCAGGATCGGTATCTTCTGCACAGCCAACTCCTTCAACAACATTGCCTTCGTACTCTTCATCGTCGATGTCGTCGAAAATACAGTAATCAACCGTTCCGGCAACATCGCTGTTGACGCCGAAGGTCCAATCGACAATGATGTTG
This sequence comes from uncultured bacterium, assembly GCA_964635255.1. Classification (GTDB taxonomy): domain Bacteria; phylum Electryoneota; class AABM5-125-24; order Hatepunaeales; family Hatepunaeaceae; genus CAZWOY01. Next base: position 4,005 of record CAZWOY010000257.1, on the reverse strand, counting down.
TTGGTTACTCCGCACCAAGTTGTGGCGATATTTATGCCGATATTACCCTCGCCAACAATTACATTGTTCAGGATTTCAGCATCTCCGCTCGGATCGTCGGCGTCAATTCCAGCTAAGAATGCGCCGATAATGATATTGTTGCGAATCTGTCCGTCCCAGTCGTCGCTTATGCCGATGCCCCATTCTTCCAAATCCCAAAGGTAATTGTTGGTTATGACGTTCTCAAGAAAATTGGGGTCATCGTCCGCCATCCCGTCGACGCATTCGATTGCATAACCGTTGGTGTGAGCGACTTCGTTATTGCGGAACCAATAGAGGCCGCCGTTTCCCGCAACAAAAGCATACCAATTTACAGCGTTTTCATCCATTAGGCAACTTTTTACGTAAACTTGCGCATCATCGATAAGTTCGGATCCTAAAGTTATACAAATAGTTTCGTCTGAAAAACCGTCGATGTGGCAGTATTCTAAAAAATTACCGCCTTCCATACGCTCATCCCAATCATTTTCCAGGTCGTCGCTTGGATCGGTTAGTATAGTAATTCCGTTCCAACCGTTTTGGTCCTCATTGGTTAGTGTTACCATATTCCCCGTCGCGCCCGTTGCTTGAATGCGACCGATGGCGTCGTTAGCATCGGGATTAGCCTTAATGGTCAGAGAACTTTCAAAGGTCACTGTACGACCTGCCGGGATGATCAGCGTGTAAACGGCATCTGCAACTAAGTTAGGCCTGCCGCCTGGATTATCCGGCGGAAACTCAAAATCGCCATCCTCATCTTCATCCTCAAAGAGCTCGTTGTTCGGAGGGGTGTAGAAGTTCTGTTCCTCAAGAATTGAGTACAGTTCATCTTCTGTAATTGCCATAGCGCAAGGCGTCAGAACGGCAATCAGAAACAGGGCGCAAAGCGCTGCAAAGGTTGTTTGGTTGAGATTCATTTCGAATCCTCCTTATAAATTTGGTTTGTGAAACGTCCGGTCATCATTTGACCAGAATTAGTTTACGGTTTATCCGTTTGTTATCGAACTCCACCGTCAGGAAGTAAACTCCCGAGTGGAGTCGATTAAGATCAAAGTTTAGGAATGACGACAGGGAGCCTCGATGTAAACCGGCGTCAATAGACAATCTTTGTCGTGCCAGGTTCCTCCCCTGGACGTCGAACAGTTGAAAAATAGTTATGCCCGGATATGGTATTTCTACCGATATATTGGAGTTGGCATTGAACGGGTTGGGATAGGCTTGCCCAACCCTGAACTCGCGCGGAGGTTTGTTAAAGGACAAGACCTCGTCCGGGATAAGGTATTCGTATTCAATCCCATAAGGACCACCGAACAGTCCGATGTCATTGATAGTGCTGTCCACGTCGTTGAAGGCTTCATCCGGGTTGCCGGCGTCGATCAGAGGCGAATCGTTATATAACCTGAAGTCCAGCGAATCCGGAGCGGCAAGACGGGGTTCAATGTACAGATTGA
>CAZWOY010000257.1:0-2526 GCA_964635255.1 uncultured bacterium | reverse complement strand
GTGCGCATCCACCGAATCGCCATTGGCGTTGACTTGAACCAATCTACTGTCAAAAACGCTGTCGGGCGCTAGATATCCGTAATCGAAGATCGAATTGTATGTCAGATTCCCACCGGAAAAATGTCCCGGATGAGCATTGATCAGGGTGTCGAGTTCAAAGAATAAATTGTTCTGCATATTCAGGTTTAGAGTCTGTTCAAACTCTCGTGCTCGCCCAAAATAGACAACCTTACCAACATCGAAGAAAACGTTGTTATTTAGCCATATAGGATTTATCAGGTTACGTATATAAAGCGCTTCACCACCTCTATTTTTCACAATATTATTTGAAAAATCCGGATTAATACCGTCAGACAATTGAACTCCATCATTTATTATGTTATTTCTTACCACTGCATTAACAGGTCCATTAAACCCGCCTATATCAAGACCATATCTTGATCCTGAAAGATCGTTGTATTCTACCCAAACATTTGATTCTCCATAGAGATGTGTAGCTCCATTTATGACGTTGTTTCTGATTATAACGGAATCTCCATTAAAGAGCGTTATACCGACAACCGCGTTATCATGTAAGATTCCAACCCCTCTTGGTCTTATAAAAGCATCTCCAGCATTGTGATGCGTATCGAAGGGTATATTCCTCCCCACTGCATAAATATTTCTTGGTCCATTATCTGATAGAGTATGATGGTAGTCAATGTTGCAATCTAAAGTTGAAAAATCGGTTCCAATACCTGAAAGCCGGCAATATTCGAACAGGGATTGACCATCCAAATTCGGCGCCCAGTAGATTATATCCGTTCGTCCTTCGATATTCAGTACTCGCAGATAGATGCTGTCTTCCTCCGTGCCGACGGCTCGCAGTAATCCTTCCACATAAAGGATACATCTGCGCCTTTCAGCCAAACTGTCTTCTCTGTTATCAAAGAACATTTCCGTCCCCGGCGGCAAAACCAAACTATCCCCCGCCGGAACCCACGCCGTATCCGCAATTATAAACGGCGACTGCTCTATATCTAGTTCCCCGCGCACAATCCCGGTCAACACCCGGTACGGATAGACCATCACCCGCACCGAAAGCGTGTCCTCGCGATCCGAATCATCCGTCACCCGCACATGAAAGACAAAATCTTCGGTATCTTCAGGCACTTCGCCCGAAACGAACACCGAATCCCGCACAAAGTCGCGCCTTATCTCGTTTTCTTCGACTTCCAGCCATTCAGGCAGCCCGTCGAATTCGATCTGCAGTTCCTCGCCTTCATCGACCGCCCGGGCGCCGTAGCGGAAGGTCTCGCCCCAGCCGATGTAATAGTCCCAGCGGCGGTCGAGAGCGGGCGGTTCGCCATTCTCCTGGTCGAAATAATAGCAGCCGATATCGGCGCGCGTTCCATCCGGATCTTCATCCGATTCCGGATCGCCGGCGTCGATGCAGGGCGAGTCGGCGCGCAGGCGATAATCGAACGAATGACCGCCGCGAAGCTTCGGATGTTCCAACAAATCGCCGGGAAGAGGTTCATCACGGCTTCCATAAGCTTGATCTACGCCGTGAAAACAGTTATAGCCTCCGCCGGCAATTTCAATAAAAGGCGAGACGCCGTACATCTTACCATGATGACTATAGAGAATATTGTTATACATGGTCACCACATTGTTTTCATTTTCCTCTTGGCGCCGGCCTCCATAAATTATCCATGGATCTTGATCAGGATCGCGATGGAATTCACAAATTGTGTTGTTTAATAATGTAATTTCATTGTTGTCCGAAGTTATCGAAATAAGGGCTCGATTGTACGACGCTGTCGCTCTGCAATTGCCGCCAAAACTGATTAATTCCGTATTATTCCCGGTTATCACTGCGCGAGAAGCTCTAAATCCTATCCTTTCGCAGGTATTGTCCCTGCAGATTATTCTGCCTGCAGATGAGAATACTATCCAAGTATTTGAAATATTGTATTGTACAATGCCTTCTAAAAGTCCAACATTTAGATTATCCGATGATATCGCGGTTTGCCGGTTATCAGCGCAAAAGAATTTTCTACATTCTCTGAAACGCAAGTGCGGGTCATAAACTCTGCCTTCGACCTCATGTGATAAACCTGTGTTATTAACAGCAGATAAAGAATCGCCATGCATGGCGATTGTGAGATGACCGCGAGCGGTGTTATTTTCAAAAAGCGCCTTTGTATAGGGTGAATAAGCCCAGTTATCTCCGCCCAGCCACAAGTTGTGTCGATTGTAAATCGACTGTTGAAAATAGCTGTTTGTCACTTCAGCCCAAAGCGGCCGGCTTCGAATGGAATATTGGTTGTTATAGAAAAAGCAGTTATCGACGTGGAAAAAGGTTCTTTCGCCCGCCCATAAAGGCGTTTCGAGGGAATCGAACCGGCAGTGTGAATAGACAAGAGTATCTTCGCGGGAATTGAGGCGGATAACGCCGCCAAGTTCACCTTCAGGCGGATGAAAACGGATAGGGTCGGTGATGGGGAGGCAGGTACCGCCTGCGAGAATGAAGCTCAGGCTGGC
>CAZWOY010000256.1:0-6351 GCA_964635255.1 uncultured bacterium | reverse complement strand
TAAAATAGAGACTGTATCGAATAATTTCAATATTGATATAATGTATATCGAATCTGCTTTAATAAAATTAATGACTCCGGAAAACAAAGTAAAATATGCCAATCCTAAACTTGGAGATCTCCCAAATATTTTTGAAGAGCCATATATAATTATTAATAATGTTGAGTGTTTATATGCAATAACTGTAATAATTAATCGAAAATTGGGTTATCAAAATGTAATAAATAGGTCTGCTATAACTAAAGAGAATACCATGGCGATAATAATTCCTGAAGATTATTTTGAACGTGAACTAAATAAGCGCTGGAATGAGTAGCAAAATAAATTTCAACACGCTGCGCAAACACTGCAGCAACCTAACCGAAGACCGTTCGGCTGGTATTGGCGATTCGCGGGAATTGTTTCGGATAACGAATATGCTCAAGTCCGGCGATTTTAATTTAGAGCGCATGATGCAGGCGGCGGAATCGATTCCGATGATCGGCGTCGATTTCGAAGTTGCCTCGCTCATGGGCGATATCGAGATCGACGACGAGGAGTTCGACGCCTTGACCGGCGCAGTATCCGAACGCCGATACCGGCGCAAACCGATCAACTATGGATTTATATGTTTCTGCGATGAATCCGCCCCGGCTCCGGTATTGAAGATCATCGCCCTCGACCGGGTGAACGCGCTAAGCTATCTTAAGGAAGTCGCCTTTCACTATTCATTGAAGAATCGAAAAGACGATATTTTGTCCCGCATGACGATCGACATTTATGAGACTTATCTGATGCGAACCATTTACCGCGACCTCTTTTTTATCGCTATGGAGTACGAACGCGCGGATTGTTCGATGGCTGACAAAATCGAGGATGAGAGTTATCCCGACGCGGAGCGGATTAAGCATATCGAGGAGCTGGAAGAATATTTCTGCGAGCTGCACGCCCTTGACGATGGGCGCGCTTGGCACGGCGACTTGAAGCCGGAAAACCTGCTGTTTATCGGCGATCAGCTTAAAATCAGCGATTTGGAGGAGTCTGCCGGAACGCCGCAATACATTATCCCGCATGATTTATTTGTCAATGAGCTTAACCAAATCGACACTTCGGGAGACCTGAGCAAGGAGCGTGATCTTTTTTCTTTTAAAATGCTGTTAATAGAATTATTATTGCATAAACGCTACCTTCCGGTTATCTTGGAGAAAAACCACAATTTTCAGAACAACGTTCGAAGTTTAGTTTCCTATCTAAAAGGCGACCACTGGGATTTGCCTAAAAAAGACTATTTAGGCAGATACACAGAAAGTTTACTGCAAAAACGCAGGGAGGAGTTGAATGATTATGAAAGGTAAAGATAAAATACTTGATGAGAAGCTTAAGTTATCTTCGTTTGAAAAAGAAAAACCGTCAAAACCGGAACCAGGACCGTCAGAACCGGAACCTTCTAACAGTAGCGGCAATTCAGATATGAAAGAAAACATTCCTTTAAAGAGAAACGCTTTAATTACGCTTTTGGTCTCCGCCGGTATAAGTGTGGGAATTTACGCTTTTCTAAGAAACGACCTATTAGAGTGGTATCTAAAGTACCCAAAATTAAGATTAAACCTGGACTTGCCGGATGATGTATTTTTCAGTGATGTGTTTATTGCGCTATTCGGTAGTGTTGTAATATTTATTAATATTATAAGTATTTTTATGATAAAAGAAAATACTACCGAACACAATGTTAGAAATCACATTTTCGGATTTGCGTTAATAGGTGTTTTTTACGGTTTGATCGCTGTCTCATTGTATGTTTTTAATAGAGACTCGATTTTATATTGGACTTTCATTGTTCAATTTATCACTTTTTTGATTCTGTACGGGCTTTACTATTTCTTCAAACAGGAAAATGGCGAAAACGAAAATAGCGAGTTGATTGCGGATATCATAAATGTACCTTTGAGAAGTTATGCTATCGTGTTGATTGTTCCGGTTTTTCTTTTTACTTCTTGGGAATATCGCAATTACGATAGGAATGATAATAGTCTTCATGGCGTTTTGGAAATAAAAAAATACCTTGATTCCAAAGGCAAAGATCCCTCAATCGACTTCGGCGATGACGTCAAATTGGCAGAAGCTGACATAAGTCTTAAATCACTCCATCCAACCGGAGGAAATACCGTAGAGATTCAATGGAAAATAGATAAAGAATATATATTAAGCAGTAGAGACGTCGTACTCACAGAACAGACCAAAGACAAAAATTCGGATGATTTCATTCACGAATTGCTGAACAAGACATGGGAGATTGGTTCGGGAGCGCTACGGTCACAAAACTCATGGAAAGTTAACTTCCACGGTGGAAAAACTTTCGACTTCAAGAAAGAAGGATATTGGTTTTAAACAAGGAGGATTAAAGTGAAAAGAATTTTAATAGTAATCTGTTGTTTTTTAACGGTTTTTGTTATGTCCTGCGCATCAAAACGCGGAGATATTTCGGCTATTGATAAAAATGAAAAGTTCGGAGAGTTACAGGGGCAAGTTGTCTATTTTCTTAAACCGAAACTGACTTTCAGGTTTCCTGAAAACGAGCAGCCTAACGAAAACGTTAAAACTAACCTGCGTGAGATTTTAGTTTATAATGTTAGAGATAATCTCAGCAGTATTTATGCTCATACTATCAAATTAGCTGAAAAGGACTTAGAAACTGAGATGGGATTTGAGGCGGAATTTAATTTCCTTAGGCAAAGCGCAAATATGCTTGATATATATTACAACGTATTTTTTACATTTCAGAATAAACGAATTTTCAGTTTACTAAGCAAGCAGATCAAGTATTCCGATTCGCGTATTTTAATTGAACCGGATATTAATAATATAACTAATTACAGTGATTTGTTTTCTGAATGTCTTATTAAAAAGACGTTTGATAATCTGAAATATTCTGAAACGGCGTTTAGAAATGAGATTGACGTTTACAAAGAATATGGTTTTTTAGAAAAGAGGAAATTTGTTAAAGAATTGGATGCTGAGTCCATTCATAATATGCAGATAAATATAATTAATTTAATTGAGAATAATGAGATAGAATCGGATTTTTCAATTGAGTTTAAAAAACTTAAACTTTTGATTGAAAATATCCGCGAATATCCTGATGATTATGTTCCGATTAAGATATTTTACAGCTACATGGAAAAATTAATGGCAATGCTTAGCAGAAACAACGCCGCTATAGCATTACAGAACGCAGCGCTTCTGGGCGATTTTGTGCTAAGAACGCCAAACAGTCCGTCTGATGGCAGTTACAATGTCGGAATCAGCGGCGTTGGACTTATATGCAAAGACCGTTATATTCATAAGTCATTGCAAAAATACGATCAAAAATTGGATATTCTGTTTGAAGCGGAATTTCACTCGCCAAAAGAAATCCGGATTAAGCGCTGTCTGAATTTTAAGAATGTTCAGGCAAGCCGTTTTGAAACTTTTTTAAGAAAGAATCCTGAAAAACTTCGGTTTGAAAAGTAAAATTGTTTTAACAAAAAAAGGACAGAAACATGAAAAAAGTAAAAAAAGTCTATTTCCTATTATTGATAACTTTGGCAATTACCGTCTTTTATTCTTGCGCCGGCATTTTTAGGATTGGCGAAACAATTGAATTGACTTTAGAAGAAATTGAAGATAATAATAGGGAATACATTAAAGAAATTGGCGAATCATTCGTCAAAATGATGAAGAAACATTTAAAAGGTGACAGTATTGATCCAAAAAGTATCATGATGATAATTAAAACCGTAGATCCTCCGGAAGGGATCGGCGAGGAGATAATCAATACGTTTGAAGATGAGTTCAACGTAATTTTATACAATGAGGCAGATCTAACAGAGGTTATGATAGCTCAAGATGAGTTGAAATACGAAATAAGCGCCGATAGCTATGACTTGTATGTTCAGGGTGATCGATTAACAAATATCATTGATGCGCATCAGTACTTGTTGTTTGTAGTAATAAAATATCCTGAGCCTACTTATAAATATAAAATCAAGGATTACCCAAATCGACATGGCTATAAATATATGGTAAAGCCGGAAGGCCGGTTAATGCTGCTGCCGGAACGTAAATCGCACATTAAAGTTACTGGAAAAAAAATAAAAATTCCTAATCCTAAACGGCGTTATATTTTAGTATTAGAAAACATTAACTTGGATTTCTCTTATGATCTTAGACCTCACGCAGAACAATCGTTTTCTGGCGAAATTACACAATTTGATAGGTTAGACAAAGCGATGTATTCACGCGCGGTTTCCAATTACTTTAAAAAAAGCCTAGATCCTTTAATCGTCCTATTCAGAGAGGAGGATAAACCTCAAAAAATTTATTTCTATACTAAAGAAAGTATTAAAAAGAAATCATCCGATCCGTATAGCGTTAATCCTTATGATCAATTTGAATTTGGATCTGATAAATTTAATAATTGTTTGCGATATGCTTACGTTGTGGTTAAAGTTAAAAAATAATTTTCGCGTTTTATCCGTTCTATTATGAATATTTACTTAAGACGCTATGTTTTAATTCTTTACTTGCTTGCTTCCGTACTTTCGCTAAAAGGGCAAAACGAAACTATCGTATTCGAAAACGTTTACCAATATCTGAACTTAGGCATCGGCGGCGCCAAAAGCAGCTTTACCATTGGCAGTTCGGATGATTGCGACATTTTTATACCGAAAAACAACGTCCTAAAGGAAATCGACTTTTGGGAATCCGGAATCTATTATTTTACTTGGCAAAAATTGCTTTTTCAGAATGAAGAAATCTATTTACAAAATAACCATTTAACCTTAGTTATAAATAATAAATACAATATTGACTATCAACTTCTTTTTAAGCTTAATGACGTCCGGCATATATTAGTGTGCGAACCTCAAAATAATACTGAGATAGAAATAGAAGACAACGTTATTTATCTCCAGCCTCACATCTTGGCAAGCCCTGATCAGCTGATTGAAGATGAAGAATCATTGCAGCCATCCGAAGAATTTGCCTTTTCGCCTCTGGATTTAAATAAAAATGAATGGATAGACTATCGAGGATACTTAATTAGAAAAAATAAAAATTCTTTCTATCCAGGTTTAATTGTCGAAGAATATTTAAACGCCGGCAACAACAAGAAAAGACGGGAAATATTAACAGCTTGGATAAGCCATCAGGTCTTAAGCGATATGATGCTGTTATACTTAAAAGAAGGCGCAGACCATTACCACACTGTACCTGTAAAGATTGAGAAACTTTCCGGGACAGACGCGGGCAATAATTCGATCGAATTTGCTGCAGAATCCAAGAATTTAGAAAAGAATATAGTAACCGACGCTGTTCCGATTGAAATCGATCATAAAATAATAAAGAATCTTAAAAACAACCAAAACCTCATGGTTTATTTCGGCAAAGCTCACCTAATCCACGACGTCCTCTACAAGATCGATATCGACAGTTCAGTGCAGCGCGAAATACATTTTGCATATCCTTCGGCTGTCTATGCTGGCGAAAAGTTTGAGGTAAAAATTATCAATGTAGCCGATAAAGAATTAATCCAAAGTTTAAAATTAATTTATCACGATAATAACAATCAGAAAATCCGATTCTTAAATTCGGAAATTAGATCAAAAACGCCGGAGGATGAAAAAAACTTAATGTTCTTTATTGAAATGGGAGAAAGCAGCAATGTAATTAAACAGGACTTATTAAAGATCGAACCGCTGCCGCAAGTTCAAATAGATGCGCCTGAAAAAGCTCTTCCGGGAGATGAAATTGTTTTAAAAAACCATTCTATCGGCGAGTTAGTTTATAAACTGCCGGATTCAAAATTCTTCACTCGGGATTTTTCCAGCTATGACGCAAAAACGATTAAAATCAAAATTCCAGAAGATTACGATGATGACGAATATGAGATAACTTTTGCAGCGTCAACAGACAAACCTTATCGAAAAGAAGATATAAAGAAAGTGATTATCGAAATTGGTTCGCTTCCGGATCCTGAACTGAAACTGCGCCTGCGAACGATAAAAGCAGCCCCGGGCGAATGGGCGGTAATCGATATTAGGGAATTAGTCGGCGATCTATATTGGAAGCAGCCGGGAACAGATGAATTTATTCCGTTAAACGAGGAAAATATCGAGAATGGCGAAAGAATTCGTTTTCGTATTCCAAACGATTATGAACGAAAGGAATACGAAATAGTTTTCCAAGCGCGCAGTGGAAAAAGAACTGATCGCGAAAAGGTCGAAATAGATATTAAACGAATTAAAAAAACTGCCAGTCCGGATGTTACGGACCAGTTTCCCGACATCGATTTCACCGTGACAAAAAACAACCAATCCAAAGAATACGCCGGCG
>CAZWOY010000255.1:0-6376 GCA_964635255.1 uncultured bacterium | reverse complement strand
TACTTAACAATATGAGATCGATATGCATTCCCACGCAGGAGCGTGGGAACGAGTTATAGTTTTAGTGGGGCGGGCAGCGACGTCCGCCCACCGTTTTGCAAGGTTCCGGTTTATTCAGATTAGAGCAAGGATTCCGCAATCCTTGCCCAGTTATCGTTTGAAATGAGCACATAAAAACGCTATGGACAACATCATAAGAGGCAGAGTCTGGGTTTTAGGCGAGGACGTCGATACGGACGTTATTTACCCAGGCAAATATTTACCCATCCTCGATCCCGAGGAGATGGCGAAGCATACGCTGGAAGGTCTCGATCCCGATTTTCCAAAGAAGTTGAAAAAGGGCGATATAATCGTTGCAGGCGATGGTTTCGGCGTCGGTTCGAGCCGGGAACAGGCGGCGACCTGCATGAAAATGTTGGGAGTCGCGGCTGTGGTCGCCAATTCTTTCGCGCGCATTTTCTTCCGCAATGCGGTCAATCAGGGATTGCCGCTAGTACAGGCTGGCATTTCGCAGCGTCTCAAGGACGGCGATGAGATCGAAATCGATTTCAAAGAGTCGGTCATAAGATATCCCGGCGGCCAAGTCGAATTCCCGCCGCTGGCTGATTCTGTTCAGGACATAATCGAAGCGGGAGGCTTAATTCCGGCGGTGCGCAAAAAGCTTGGACTGGAGGAAACCGTAAGTTAACCGGCAGAAATTTCTAAAAGTCGGTCTCACCGGGCCAATCGGCGCCGGCAAATCGTTCGTCGCGGAGGTCTGGAGAGAGCATGGAGCGGCGATTGTGGAAGGCGACGTCATGGGCAAACTGGCGCTCGAGCGCGACGAACGGCTCCGCAAAAATTTAGCTTCCCGATTCGGTTCGCAAATTCTCGCTCCGGACGGCAAAATAAAAACTTCCGAACTCGCGAAAGCCGCCTTCGCAACTGAAAAAGATCAGCGGGATTTAACCCGCCTGACCTTTCCCACGCTTTACCGGATTGCCAACGAACATTTCGAAAGATTGGGCGCGGATCATAAAATCGTAGTTTTCGACGCCGCTATGATCTTCGAATGGGGCGTGGAAAATGATTTTTATCCGATCGTCGCCGTCGTCTCGCCGCGCGAAACTCTGATCGAAAGAGCGATGAAGCGTTTGAACATCGATAGAACGGAAGCGATAAACAGATTATCCTTTCAGAAAGCCCCGGCGGAAAAAATCGCCGGCGCCGATCGGGTTGTCAAGAACGATTCGACGCTGGATGATTTAAGAAGAAAGGCGGATGAAACGTGGGCGTGGATCAGAAGAATAGAAAATCACCAATCCTGATTTCGCTGGTAAATAAACATGGGTGTTTCGTTCTATATGCTTTTAGGATTCTCATAAATCCAAAGCAATCGATTAGTTAGCATTGACTATAATTAATGGAACGAAAAACCCATACCACCCTGTCATCCTGTCCAGACGTCACGATGGAGGCAATTAAAGCGGCAGTCTGTCAGATGAGGACGCCTGACAGGAGCTCGCTTTTTGTTCTCGGGCAGTATGCTGTGGGGAATGATTGCACTAAGGCAGAATGTCGAACAGGAGTGTTCGACCTGCTTTTTTGTGCAAATGTCGAACAAGAGTGTTCGACCTGCTTTATAAAGGTTTTAAGACAAAAAAGGGACGCGGGAGCGTCCCTTTGAAAAAGTCTTCCGGATCGACAATTATTTCCACATATAGAGCAGCGAAGCGCCCATTGCGAAATTATTTTGATTGCCGGTCAGGATGTATGGTCCGTCGCTGACGAATGCCGGATCCATCCAAAGATCGATAGTGAAATCGCCCTTATGAACGGCTGCGCCAAGATAGAAATCCTTTTCGACATAAGACCAGATCTCTTTGTTTTTGTCGTTGTCTTCCTGGCTTGAGCTGATCCATTTTGCCACTGCTCCGAAACGCACGTCCAGCCAAGAGAAAATATCGGCTTCAAAACCGAGTTTGAAATACGGCAATACGGAATGACCCTGCGTAAATTCCTCAGTTTCGCCATTTTGCTTGACTTCCATCGTCCCTGGTTCAAGGTGGACGCCGACGTCAGATACGGCTAAGATATCATCCGCAACCATGATGTTATTGGCGATACCGAGGGTCATTAACGTTTCGGAATCCTTCCATCCTTCTTTATCTTCTGTGTTTTGCCAGCCGACGCTTCTGGCTGCGAACATAAAATGCGGGATCAGGGCATAGGATGGGGAAAGCTCTATCCAGTAGCGTCCTCTGATTCCAAACGTCGTTCCGCCGTCGGGTTCGGTAATGGTCTTGCCGTCAGCGTCTTCGTTCGTGAACGAAATCGTCTGGAAAATGACGCTGGCTTCGATGTTTTCCATCAGTGTTATACCGGGCTGAATGGTGATTCCCATGCCAGATGCAACGGCGCTGTTGTTCGGAGTGTCCATTTCATGGGAAGCGCCATGCAGAGTAAAGTTAATGCCCAGATCCATCTCGCCAAGGTTCTTCGCCCAGATCAGCGTTAACTTTTGGTCGATGGCATTATCGCCGGGCAAATTATTTTCCGATTGATCAGGGTTAGGTATCTGGGGTAAATAGTCGTGTCCCAGAGCCTCCATTTCGAATCGGAAGCTCAAGTATCCAAAGGGTGTGCCATAGTTAAATACGGCTCTGGAAAGGGCGTCGTTTTCGACGTCGAAATTGACCAGGTTCGTATAGTGAATAAGCGTTTGCGGATATAGCGCTACGTTGTGATCGTCTTTTACGACGTGGTTTACCTCACCTAAGGTCGTAACGCGAATATCCGATGCGATTGAAATTACCGGCGCTAAAAAGAGCGCAACGATTAAAAGCGTGAATGCTTTTCTCATCAGAATTCCTCCTTAATAAAAGAAATTTAAATCCCTATTAAAATTTTTACTTTCGCAAAATGTAAGTGACGGTTGTGATGCAAATCACTTCGGTCACATTGAATTTCAGAAAATTAAACTTCTTTTAAATCGAAATCAAGTATTAGCAGGTTTCTTATTATATTATTTACAATTTCTCCGGAAAATAAACCGTACAATCTCCCTTCTTCTATTTATTACTATGTGTAATCAATAGTGTACACATTACAAAAACTCGTTCCCACGCTGGAGCGTGGGAACGAGCCGGTAATTTGTACGCCATTTATTGCACATTGTAATATTAATAATTATAGCGCCGCGCCTGACTGTATAGCTTGCAATATGTATTTGATATTATTATTATTTCAGAATGCTGTGTTTGGAAGTTCTTATTCTTACATATTTTAACCTGATTTCTTTAGTCGATGCAGACAGAAGACGCCAGATCTCCGTTTGAGCGCGGCAAAAAAGCGATTGGCTCCGTTTTAGGCGTTGAAAGCCCGCAAGGCCGAATACTTGTCACGCCCGCCAATTGGCTGACGCTCCTTAGATTGATTATAGCGCCGTTTTTTTGGTTTACATTTTTCAGCAATTCAATCGAGTTGCGGGTTGTCGGCACTCTTCTTTTTATCTTAGGCGCTCTTACCGATATACTCGATGGTAAATTAGCCCGGCGCTATGGACATGAGACTCCGTTCGGAGACTTTATGGATCCGTTAGCCGATAAGCTGCTTGTGTTATCTGCGTTTTGGGCGATAATCATTCGCGAACCTATGGGCGGATTGTTTCTGACCGCCGTAATATGGACGTCCCTGTTATCCATTCGAGAAATTGGAATTACCTTGATGCGGATTTTCTTTTTAGAAGGCGGAAGTTCTTTGGTTACCAGTCGATGGGGTAAGTGGAAAACGGGAGTGCAGTTGACTTCGATAATCTTTATCCTGACTACCTTGAACGGTATCGACCTATTCGGGAATACAGAGTTTTATATCCATCATTTCGATAAATCGATCTACTATTCTCTGGTGAATATATTGTTTTTTGTCAGTATGTTTTTTTCTTTAACCTCAGGCATTCTGTATTTAAAACAAGCAAAAAGCAAGAAGAAACAGCCCGTTGATTAAACTATTCGGGTATAGTCTTGTTACGCATCTGGGAACATTTGGACCTGTCGGTTGGCTGCCGGCGGCGCCTGGAACCTGGGGGAGCGCAGTTGCGGCAGTTCTATGGTGGTTTTGGCTTAGCAATCTATCCCCGCTTTATTTTTCTCTGGCATTAATTCCAGTTGGATTTCTGGCAATTTGGATTGCGAACGAAGCTGAAAGGGAATTAGGACATGACTCGAAGAAAATTGTCATCGATGAATTTATCGGGCAGTGGATCACGTTGATGTTTTGCCCAAAGCAAATCGCCTGGGCAGCCGCCGGTTTTTTCCTGTTTCGCTTTATCGATATTACTAAACCGTTTTTTGTTCGAAGAGCGGAAAAGCTTCCCGGAGGTTGGGGAATTGTCATCGATGACGTTCTCGGAGGTTTGGCGGGAATGATAATAATTTTAGCTCTTAGTCTGTTAAAAAGGAAATTGTTGGGAATTGGCTGAACTACTTATCGAATTGATTTCGGTTGGCGATGAGATACTCATTGGCCATACGCTGGATACCAATTCTAATTGGATAGCGAAACAGTTGTCTGATCTGGGATTTCGTCTGCGCTGGCATTCGACGGTGGGCGATAATGCGAGCGATATGCGCCATCAATTGCGCCGTGCATGGAATCGTGCAGATGCAGTAATAACAACCGGCGGGCTTGGTCCTACACATGACGATATAACCAGACCGGTAGCCGCAGATTTTTTCGAAGATGAACTGATCGTCCGAAAGGATTTACAGCAACGGATCGAAGATCGCTTCGCCGCCCGTGGTTTAAAACCGCCCAAAGGATATGACGCAATGGCGGAATTTCCGACCCGCGCCGAATCTATTCTAAATGAACACGGAAGCGCGCCGGGAATCCATTTCAGCGAAGATGGCAAAGACTTTTTCGCACTCCCTGGCGTACCTGTGGAAATGAAGGAAATGGTTCTAAACTATATCATTCCAAAGCTCGAAGAAAAACGGCAAGGGGCTTACAAACATCATGTTTTTAAAACTACAGGCATAGGCGAATCGCATTTGAACGAAATTATCGGAGATGCGATCCAACTGGAACCGGTTCGCCTGGCTTATCTTCCAAGCATCGATCATGGAGTTTCGCTTAGACTTTCTATGTTCGGAGATGATGAATCAGAGGTTGAACAATTATTGAAAGACCGCGTTCAAAGGATAAGAGAACTTATAAAAGAGTACATTTTTACAGAGGATTCGAGAAGCTTGCCGGAAGTTATACTCGATTTGTTCAGAAAAAAGAATTGGAAACTGTCGATAGCCGAATCTTGCACCGGCGGCATGGTTTGCGATAAACTGATTTCAGTTGCCGGCAGTTCGGATGTGTTGGAGCGCGGGTTTATTACTTACTCGAATGAATCGAAAATGGAATTGTTAGGCGTGCCGGAAAAAGTTTTGATCGATCATGGCGCGGTAAGTGAAGAGACTGCAATCGCAATGGCTGAGGGAGCGCGAGAAAAAGCCGGCGCGAATGCCGCGATCAGCATTACCGGCGTCGCAGGTCCATCGGGCGGAACCGAAGAAAAACCGGTGGGTTTGGTTTATATCGGTTATTCAGATAAGAACGAGACCATCGCAAAAAGATTCCGATTTAACGGCGGTCGGGATACCAACAGGCGTCGTTCCGCGTTGGCGGCGTTGACTTTGCTATGGAAAAAAAATCGATGAGAGTTGGCTGATGATACGAACTTTTATCGCTATACCTATACCGGAAGAAGTAAAATCCGAAATTTCCGCAATTCAGAACCGGCTGCGCAGTTTTCCGGGAGATAAAATCAGTTGGACAAGACCGGAAGGAATACATTTGACCTTGAAATTTTTAGGCGATGTGGAAGAAAACCTGATTAAAGATATTGCCGGCGCGCTAAGTAAAACTGCCGGAAAATTCGATATCTTTCAGGCGAACACGACGATTACAGGGGGATTCCCAAATCTGCGCAAACCAAGAGTACTCTGGTTGGGAATTGAAGGCGGCGAAAACCTGATAAGACTTCAAAAGGAAATCGATGATACCGTAAGCAAGTTTGGCTTTCAGCGCGAGAAAAAGGCTTTTCATCCTCACCTGACAGTAGGAAGGGTCAGATTCTTAGACAAAGGATCGGAGTTGCCCAAATCGTTTAAGGAAATGAAGGTGCGATCGTTTACTTTTAAAATGGATCGAGTCGAACTGACGTCAAGCCTGCTTAAACCAACTGGCGCAGAATACAGAGCATTGCATTCCGCGCCGTTGCAATAAGCGATCTATGCTTTGTAATTGTGCATGAGAGCGTAACATTTACAAACTCGTTCCCACGCTCCCGCGTGGGAATGCATACTTAACTACACAAGGTCGATATGCATTCCCACGCGGGAGC
>CAZWOY010000254.1:0-6380 GCA_964635255.1 uncultured bacterium | reverse complement strand
CATAAGGCTCCCGGTACGCGCTGAAGCGCGCACTCAATGTGATAGCCCCAAGATTCTATTTTACCAGTAAATAGAATCATTCTTCAAAACGGTTCACAAGGATTCATTTGAGCGTATCCAGACATTTCTCAAAAACAGTCGATGGTTTTAGAGTTTCCATACACCGGCAGGAGGAGATTTCTCCCGGTTGGCATTTCTTGCACAGAGGCAGTTCAGGCGTTAATGCCCATTCAAGACGTCCATAAGGACCCCATCTTTGTGGAAGGCAGTTCTTTTTAGGCGGATATATTCCTGTTACTTTTCTTCCCAGCGCATTCGCCAAATGAAGCGTTCCCGTACTATTGCAGATTGTCAATTGCGATCTATCAAGCAGCGCGGCAAGATCGAGCAAATTTGTCTGTCCGCTTAAATCCAAATGCTTATCATCAGCCACAAATCGACATTTCATTTTTTCCGAACTGATCCCGGTGACAATAACATTGAATCCGGTTTCAGTTTTAACCAAATCCGCAAGTTCTCTGAAATATTCGAGCGGCCAATCGCTTGCGGATCCACCGCTTCCCGGATGAATAACTATATAAGGATCTTCAATATCGATTTCATTTTCGATAAATCTTTGCTTTATACGTTCATAATTCACCAAAGGTATTTTTATTTTAGGAAACCTCCCTTTTTGCTTTTCGACTAACGTTCTTACTAATGAGATATTCAGATCCGCTTCATGCATTTTCGATTTTCGTCTTGATATTCCTTTTCTGCCATTAAACAGGAAGGAATACCATCTGCGGGAAACGCCTATTCTTAACGGAATTTTTGATTTCTTTAAAACCCAGGCATTGCCGAATGTCGCGCGCATACAATAGGCTATTCCAATCGGCATGTTTTTTATTCTATCCGCAATATGAAAATTATTTCTATCATGACCTTCGATAACTTCTGAGACGCCCTGGACGCATCTGATGAGCGGGGCAATATTAGGCGCAGCCCAAAAATGAATATTGTAATCCGGGTATATTTCTCGTATCGCGTTAATGGCGGGCAAAGCAAGGATTGTATCGCCAAGCCGGTCATTTCTTACGATTAGAATATCGGGGAGATGCGGCATTTGAATATAGTTCTCTTCGATTTGAATGTATCCAAGGAAACCGTTGTATTTACATAAAATACAAGAGTAAAACCGAAACTAATGTTATAATATTGATTGATAATAAAACTGCCGATTCCAGGCAGTGTCATCATCATTTCCATTATTCTGCGCCATTTCGCGGCGGAATCTTACCGGTTAAGCGTTTTGCCCATAGATCGCATGCACTAATAATAATTTCCGACGTTTTTCTATACTCCGAAATATCCATTCTGAATGGATCCGCAATAGTTTTCTCAGGAAGATATTTTCCCAAATAATCTATCTTGTCTTTTTGTTCAACCAAAGTTTCGATAACATTATATTGAAATTCTTCCATTATGAGTATTTTGTCAGCCTCATTCAGCAACTCGTTTTCTATCCGTTTCGACGTGTTTTCCGAAAGATCGATGTTCATATCAGCGCCAATTTGCACCATTTCCTGCGAGGGCTGTGCGCCGATGATAGCGCTTGTTCCCGCAGAATCTACTCGAAACAATTCAGGTTCAAATTCGTCAAATTTTGCCTGTAAATAATGAGCGGCGAATGGAGAGCGACAGATATTGCCTGTACAGACGATTATAATAGATATTGGTTTCCTGTTTTTTTCAATGGCGTTAACCGCTCTTTTCAGCCAAAAACCCTTTCGGTTGACGCTGAAAGGTCTATGCCTCAAATCTATGGATGTTGAAGGTTCCCTATAAAGCGTTGGTCCTGCGTCAAAAGCAAAATCCACACTCTGGACAATTTGAGTATCTATTTCCGAAAAATTTACCGGCGGCGGCGATTTTGATCTGTTCGCGGAAGAAGCCCAAATCGGAGCATTCAGTTCTTGACATAGTTTAACTGAGATTTCATCGGTTGGAACGCGAACTCCCACGCCGTCTTTATGATACTTAAAACCGGCTGGTATATGGTTGGGCGTTCTTAATACAAAAGTGACGGGTCCAGGAAGCAATTGCCTGATCAGGCGCAGGGAGTATAAATCAATATCATCATACCATTGAAATAACTTATCAGTCGATTCAAAAATCAATGAATAGGGAATTCTTCTCCCGCCTTTGATTTGATTCAGCCGGTTGTAAACATCCTGGTTAAACGCTTTGCCAATAAGTCCATAAACGGTGTCCACAGGAATGATAGCTATTCCGCCGTCATCGATAATCTTCGACAGCCGTTCAATATCTACCGGACGTATGCGATCTTGAATGTTATGTATTATCGGACTCACCAGTCGCTCGTTAATTGATTCAACAGGTCTAAAGTAATCCTTTCTAAAGCTTTGTCGATTCCTTCTTCGCGCTCATCGACGCCGCCCGTCTCATACGGATAGCTCCCATCGCCGGTGATGCGCCCTTCCCATATTGGTTGAGATTGATCAGGCTTTCTTAAAGCAAAAGAAACTGTAATCCGAATCTCATATTCGGTAACCTCCTCATTTTCAGTAAATGAAAGGGGAGAATCGCTAACAGTGAGAATTGTGCCTGACAAAATGGCGTCTGCGGATGTTCTATCGGTCACAGTTAAAGTTCTGTCAGTCAATAATCTATTGACAATGGCGTCGGTGAGGTCTTCGCGTATGCCGAATTCGGCAGTTTGATTGTCCAAAGGCTCGATGGCGATTGTTTCTATGCCTGCAATACCATGACCTGAAAAACTATAAACGCCGCAGCCGGTGAAAAGCGAGCAGATTAAAAATAGAATAAAATATTTAGTATTTAACAGGATATTCATTAAAATAATCAAATTATTTAAACAATTACTTTAAATTGTACTGTTTTAATTTCCGATATAACGTGCGTTCGCCAATTCCCAAAGCTTTAGCGGTTTTACGGCGGTTGCCTTCAAATTGCGATAGAGTTCTTCGAATCTGTTCCTTTTCGACCTCCCCTAATGATAATTGTTTTTGATTGTTTTGTTCATCTGCATCCGAATGCTCTACATAGTCTTCAAAAGTATTTTTTCGCTCAAAATCGTCCTGTTGATAGGTAACGATTTCTTTGGAAGTTCTAAATGGATATTCAACCTGATATGAACCTTTTGTCAATACCTGTTTTAATAAGCCTTTAATTAGACTTAACTCATTTCTGAGGTCTAACAAGGTTCTGAAGATTAAATCATTGTCTAATCCTTCCTCATTTTTACTAATTATCACGGGCAGGTTCGGGGAAGAAACTCCCCTTTCCAAACGAGAACGGACAAATTCTTCCGTAATGATCGGTTCAGGATTTAATGCTACAAGGCTTTCTATGAAGTTTTTCAGTTCCCTTACATTGCCAGGCCAATAATACCGCGTCATCAGACTTAGCGCATTCCCCTCCAGTCTCTGCATGGGTCGTGAATTACTATCGGCAAATTCCTTTAGAAAACTTTCTGCGAGTACGGGAATATCTTCGGTTCTTTCTCTGAGCGGCGGCGCATGTATGGAAACCGCCTTTAATCGATAGTAAAGGTCCCGCCTGAATTTTCCAGTCATGACTTCTCGATCTAAATCCCGATTCGTCGCTGCAATTATTCTCACGTTAACGCTAACTTCCTGCATCCCCCCTACTCTGAGAAATCTACCGGTTTCAAGCGCTCTGAGGATTTTTACCTGCACCTGAAGCGGCATTTCGCCGATTTCATCTAAAAACAATGTGCCCTTATCAGCGAGTTCAAAATATCCTTTTCTACGATCCGACGCCGAAGTAAACGATCCTTTTTCATGTCCGAATATCTCGCTTTCAAAAATACCCTCAGGTATAGCGCCACAGTTAAGCGTCAATATCGGATTAGCGCTGCGGCTGCTGAACTCGTGAATTGCATTAGCGACAAGTTCCTTGCCTGTGCCGCTCTCGCCCGTTATCAGAACGGTAATATCGCTCTTAGCCACTTGCAGAATTAGCGATTTTACCTGCGAAATAGCATTTGATACGCCTAAGATTCTGTCAAGAGATTTATTCCTGTTTTTAATATTATTCATTTTTCTTGATCGTATTGAATCTCCCAATGTCCCTGCGGTAATATAAATTCTCGAAACTGACCCTTTTTATGCCTTCGTAAGTTCTTAATCGCGCTTTGTCAAATGTATCGCCCAGTCCGGTTACAGCTAATACTCTGCCGCCGGAAGTTATTAAATTCCCGTTTTCTCTCTTTGTTCCAGCATGGAAAACGGTTAAATCTTTTTTATCCTCCGGCAGCGCGTCGATGCTCACGCCTTTTCGATATTTGCCTGGATAACCTTCCATCGCAGCAATGACTGTAACGGAGCTTAAATTATTCGAGATCTTTTCCCACCCGTTCGCAGTCAGTTTTTTTTCTTTCATCAGTTTTCTAAGATTGCCGCTCGCGCATTCCCACAATAACTCCAGAAAATCGATTTTTAATAGCGGAAGTATCGCCTGAATTTCGGGATCACCGAAGCGACAGTTAAATTCCAGGACTTCAAATCCATCTTCCGATATCATTAAACCGGCGTATAAGCAGCCATTGTACCGAATTCCAACCTCGGATAAAGCGCTTAAAATTTTTGGGTAAATGCTATCTGCTATTTCCGATATTTGCTCAGAACTGAGATCTTCAACCGGCGCATAAGCTCCCATACCGCCTGTATTAGGCCCTTGGTCATTTTCATAAATTTTTTTATGGTCGCGAGATGGGGGCATTAGAAGATAATCCTCGCCATCGACAATTGCAAGAAGCGACATTTCCCTGCCGGTTAGAAACTCTTCAATAACGATAGTGCGTCCCGCGGATCCAAATAGATTTCCCACCAGCATCGATTGTGCGGTTTCTAAAGCTTTATCAATAGTATCGCAAATTATTACGCCTTTTCCCGCAGCTAATCCAGAAGCTTTAATTACAAAGGGAGCATTTGCATTTTGAATGAAAGTTTTTGCTTCATTATAATCCTTGAAAACGCTAAATGAAGCAGTCGGAATTCTGCATTTATTTAATAAGGTCTTTGAGAAAACTTTTGAACCTTCAATTTGGGCGGCGCGTTGGGTTGGACCAAAGACAAAAAGGCCAGCTTCCGTAAATTTATCGGTTAATCCATCGACAAGCGGCGCTTCGGGACCGATTACCGTCAAATCGATTTTGCTTTCAAGCGCAAAATCGACAATTTTATCAAAATTCCCGGCGTCTATGTTGACATTTTGAACAATCGAGGTCGTTCCGCCATTGCCGGGAAGGCAGAATATTTCAGGTTGAAGTTTACTGTTACTACACGCCCAGGCAATTGCGTGTTCTCGTCCGCCCGATCCGATGATTAATACTCTCATCTTAAATCCCTTCTATTACGGCTTTTTGCGGCTCGCGGAGGAAATTGATTTGATCCCGGATTTTTGCTGCGCGTTCGAATTCAAGCGCTTCCGCCGCCGCTCCCATTTCACGCGTCAATCTATCTATCATTTCCTCCAATTCCCAATCCGAAAGCAGATCCTTCCTTATTTTTTTAAAGGCTTTATCTTTCTGACCGTCGATAACCGAAGTTTGAGTTAAAATCTCCGTGACGCGTTTTGAAATCGTCTTAGGTATTATTCCGTGTTCTTTATTATACTCTTCCTGAATTTTCCGTCTTCGATTTGTTTCATTTATAACAGCTTCCATCGATCTGGTTATATTGTCCGCATAGAATAATACTTTTCCTGATACATTTCGGGCAGCTCTGCCGGCGGTTTGCATAAGCGATCGTTCACTGCGCAAAAATCCCTCCTTGTCCGCATCCAGAATAGCTACTAATGAAACTTCCGGAAGATCCAGCCCCTCTCGCAAAAGATTTATTCCCACAAGTACGTCAAATTTAGCTAATCTAAGGCTTCGTAAAATATCAACGCGTTCGAGCGAATCTATCTCGCTGTGCATATATCGGACTTTTAGACCTGTTTTCGAAAGATATTCCGTTAAATCCTCAGCCATTCTTTTCGTTAATGTGGTAACCAGAACCCGTTCGTTTCGTTTGACAATTTCCTGCGCTTCATCGATTAAATCGTCGATCTGACCATCGCTTGGTCTGACTTCGATATAGGGATCCATTAAGCCGGTTGGTCTGATAATCTGTTCTACGACAACTCCTAATGATTTTTCAATCTCATAATCGGCAGGCGTTGCAGAAACGAAGATTACATTTTTTATCTTATTTTCCCATTCCTCTAATGTCAAGGGTCTATTGTCGATTGCGGAAGGCAATCTGAATCCATAATCAATCAATACCCGCTTCCGGGACGTATCGCCTCCGATCATGCCTCTGATCTGCGGTACGGTGACGTGCGATTCA
>CAZWOY010000253.1:0-6444 GCA_964635255.1 uncultured bacterium | reverse complement strand
ACCGCTCCAGCGAACCGAGAAGTTATCCGCGTTGACTGCCGGATCCGGCGAACCCGAGCGCGTCGGCTGGGGCGTCAGCTACGACTACAGCAAGGAGGTCGTCGAGACCGAGAGCACCGTCGTCAGCTTCAGCGGCCGCGTGCAGACCGCCGACGGGCCGGAGGAGGCGGTGGTCTTCGTTCCACGGGCAGGTCGATACCTCGCTGTGAACGGCAATCGGATGTTCGTCCTCAGGTTCAGGATAGTCGTAGTTGAAATAATTAATAAACTCTTCGATCCGCACCGAATTGGGAGGCGGCAGAAATCCGTCCTGAATAAACCGGCGCATATTGGCGTAGGAGGCTTGATCGACGTCGATGGAAAAGGTCGAAAGCGGTTCCTGAGTCGCCAATTCAAAATCGGATTCCTCGAATTTGCCGTATGATTCGCCGCCCGGGTAGTACGGTCGCGGCAGAGGCGGCGCCGGCGGTCTTACTGGGATCACAGCCCGTCGCTGCGCAGGTGCGGCGCGTTCACCGACCCCAGTCAAAATATCACTTTTAGGAGCGTCTGATTTTTGATGCGCATCAATCGAAAGAAGCGGTTTTCTAAAATAGACGTCAGCTTCCTCGAGTTCGATTTCAACCGGAATCATTTCGGCTTGAACTTCGGCAGTAAGATCAGGTTTTACAATAACATCCTTAATAGTCAACGGATGGTAGCCAACATGGATAATTTCCAGCGCGCATAAACCGATGGGAACATTTTCGATAATAAACTTACCGTCAAGATCGGAATCTGCGCCAATATTTTGATCCTTCACGACAACCTGAGCGTCAGCAATCGGATCACCCGTTTTTTTGTCTGCAACCACCCCTTTAATCGCGCCGGTATCCGCCAAACACAGACCGGAAAAAACGAGGATGGCTAAAAGGGCGTTTCCGAAGAAAAAGCGGGATGTGATGCGAGGGAACATGGGAGACCTCCTTCAAGTAAAAGAGAGACTGTTGTATAGTGCAAGTTGAATATTCTGCTCTTATTTCATATCCTATGGAAAAGCTACACAATTTTAGTACCCCAAAACAGGGAAATTTGTTCCATTTAGAAAAAAATGACTAAATGTTTATTAGTATTCGATACTGGTAAAATATCCGACCTTTACTTTTAAAATTACGAATTATTTTACATAGCGCAAATTAATTAGTTATTTTAAAAGGATATTTTTAACGCCAGATTTAGACAGGAGACTTTGTTGAAAGTTACCCCTTTAGATTTAAAACCGCAATTGAATACCATTCGGGAAGAAATAATGGAAGCCGTCGCCCAAGTCATCGATTCGACAAGATACGTCATGGGACCGGTGGTTTCCGATTTCGAACAGGCTGTCGCCGATTATGTTGGCGTTAAGCATGGCATTGGCGTTTCATCCGGTACCGACGCCCTTCTGGTTGCACTGATGGGCTTGAATGTTAAACCCGGCGATATCGTCGTAACAACGCCCTATTCCTTTTTCGCCACGGCTGGAGTGGCCGCCCGGCTTAATGCGCAACTGATGTTCGCCGATATCGATATAGATACGTACAACCTCGATCCGGTGAAAACCGCCGAATTAATCGAAGGTATGCCGGAATCCGAACGAAGCAAAGTTAAAGCGATTATTCCCGTCCACCTCTACGGTCAAGCGGCCGATATGGCGCCGTTGAGGGAAGTCGCCGATAAATATGGCATTCCGGTTATCGAAGACGCGGCACAGGCAATCGGTACAAAGTATGAAATGAATGGCGAAACGGTTAAAGCCGGATCCATCGGCAAAGCCGGCTGCTTCTCATTCTTCCCGTCGAAAAATTTAGGCGGCGTCGGAGACGGCGGCATGGTTGTCACAAACGACGACGAATACGCCGATTTTGTCAGGATTCTGCGCGTTCACGGCGCAAAGCCGAAATATTACCACTCCTATATCGGCGGCAACTTCAGACTCGATCCGATCCAAGCCGCCGCGCTGAACGTTAAGCTTAAATATCTGGATTCATGGCATAAAGGCAGGCAGGATAACGCCGCATACTACGATGAGCATTTGGATATACCCAGCGTGAAAACGCCCAAGATCGCCTATAAACGCGAGTATCATATTTACAACCAATATGTAATCTACGCCGAGAATCGCGATAGTCTCATGAAATTCTTATCGGAAAAAGAAATTGGAACCGCAATTTACTATCCGGTTCCATTCCATTTACAGCCATGTTTCAGCAATCTTGGCTATAAGAAAGGCGACTTTCCAAATTCCGAAGCCGCGGCGGATCGCACGCTGGCGCTGCCAATCTATCCGGAGTTGCCCCAGGATCAACAGAACTATGTAATCGAATCGATAAAGGAGTACTATAATGAGTAAAATCGCAGTAGTCGGCGCTGGAAAATGGGGCAAGAATCACATCAGAACTTTTCACGAACTCGGCGCGCTTACGGCAATCGTTGAAGTCGATGAGAAGCAGCGCAAAAAGTGCGAAGAACAGTGGCCTGACATTAAAGTTTATCCCAGTTTAAAGCCCGTGATCACCGACGAGTCGATTACCGGCGTTTCCGTTACTACACCGGCTGAAACGCATTATACGGTCGCGCGCGAGTTGCTGCAAGCCGGCAAGCACGTATTAGTGGAAAAGCCTATCACTTTATACAGCTCCGAAGCTGAGGAATTAACCGAATTAGCCGCAAAGAAAAACCGAATTCTAATGGTCGGTCATTTGATGCTGTTCCATCCGGCAATTCGTAAAATTAAAGAAATGATCGATAAAGGCGAACTGGGACAGTTGCAATATATTTACTCAAACCGGTTAAATCTTGGCACCGTGAGAAAAGAAGAAAACGTGCTCTGGAGTTTTGCTCCGCATGATATCTCAATCTTGAATTATTTAACCGATTCCATACCAAACCACGTTGAAGCCAAAGGCAGCACATTTCTGCAGCCAGGCATTCATGACGCGACTATGACTCAGCTCTCTTTTCCAGATAATATCGATGCGCATATCTACGTAAGTTGGCTTCATCCCTTTAAAGAGCATCGATTGGTGGTAATCGGAAGCAAGAACATGGTTATGTTTGAAGATTCAAGACTGGATAAAAAATTAATACTTTATCCTAAAGGCATCGATTGGATCTCCGGCGAACCGGTTAAAAGAGACGAGGATCCGGTCGAAATCGAATTTGACGCCAAAATGCCTCTCACTGAAGAATGCAGGCATTTCATCGAATGTATCGAAAAAGGATTAAAACCGATAAACGACGGCGAGAATGGAGTGCAGGTTCTGAAAGTTCTCGAGAAAGCCCAGTTATCCATGGTGAAAAACGGTACCCAGGTTTCAGTTAAAGAGGCTGTTGACAAGGATGAGCCGCAGATAAAAAAAGACTGCTACGTTCATCCATCCTCCTACATAGGCGAAAACGTCGAAATAGGAGAAGGAACGAAAGTCTGGCATTTCTGCCATATTATGAAAAACGCCAAGGTCGGAAAAAAATGTATTTTCGGGCAAAATTGTCATGTCGCAAATGACGTGATAATAGGCAATAACGTCAAATTCCAGAACAATATTTCGGTTTACACCGGCACGACAATCGAGGATGACGTTTTCTTCGGCCCTTCCTGCGTCTTAACTAATGTTACGAACCCAAGATCACAGGTAAACCGGCATGCGCTGTACGAAAAAACGCTGTTCAAACGCGGCTGCAGCATCGGCGCTAACGCGACGATCGTCTGCGGAATCACCATCGGCAGGTATGCTTTTATCGCCGCCGGCGCAGTGGTCGTAAAAGACGTTCCCGATTATGCGCTAATCATGGGAGTCCCCGGGAAACAAGCCGGATGGGTGAGCCGTCATGGACTGCCGTTGAAAAATCCCGATAAGGAAGGAATTATGACTTGCCCGGAAAGCGGTCTGCGCTATAAAGAAGCAGAGCCGGGAACGCTGAAATGCCTCGATTTGAACGAAGAAGCGCCTTTGCCCGACAATCTTAACACCGGCAACGTCTTCTACGACGATATTGTGCATTCCGATAAGGGAAGATCGAAATAGGAACACGGATAACACGGATGCAACGGATGTTCACGGATCAGGAGTATGAGAGAGCTTGCAGACGCCCCGATTAAAGCGTACGCTTACAGTATAGACTTGAGCGCTACAGATGCATGAGAGCTATTGACGCATGAGAGCTTGCAGACGCCCTCGTCGCGCGAGAGAGCTTGCAGACGCCCTCGTCTGCAAGCTTCTTCGAATAAGAACATCCAACAACGCTCTCTTCTATCCACTTATAACCTGCCGGCTATTCCTCGAATTCCACTTCTTCTTCTCTTTCAAATTCTCTACGCATCCGCACTAATTCACGCAGCAAGTCTTTCGTAGGCTGCTTCAATTTAGCCGCTTCATTGATTTTCAATTCCAATTCTTTTGTCTTCTTATCGAAATCACGCTTTCGCATCTTTACCAGACATTCTTCGACGGCTTCTCGCGTCCTGTCGATCGTCGTCTCGTTTCCGAGGTAATCGGCTTCGGCTATAAAAGCCCGCATTGCAGGATTATCGAACTTTTCGGGGAGCGATTTCATGTCGATAGTTTCATTTGCAATAAACGCTTTCTCAAACAATAAAAAAAGGTCTTTCATTTCTGGGTTTAAGAAATGCGAAGGCGACAACGAATCCATGTACTCGGCGATTAACTCCGGATGCGATAGAAACGATTTCATAATGTCTCTTTCCGCGACCGTTTCTTCGGTGAACTTTAATTGAACTCTTTCACTCGGCTGAGATCGATCCGTCTGCCGCAGCCTTATCGAAGCAAACGCGCTGTCGATTGAACTCCGGCTCAACCCCGAAACGATGGTCAACTCCTGCAGCAGCAATTCCCGGCGGAGCGGATCGGGAACGGTTTTCAGCGTCTCTAATATTTTCCTGACGCCGGATACTTTATCCGATTGGCTTCCGGTTTCCAACAATTCGCCGGCTGTCCTATACCTGAATTCGATAAACGAGACGTCCTTGCCCAGCGTTTCCTGCAACTCGCCGGCTCCGGATTTTTTTAACAATGAGTCAGGATCCTCGCCCTCCGGCAGTTTGATTATTCTCGCCTCAAGACCGTTGGCGATAAAAATATCCGCCGCTCTCAGCGCCGCGTCGATTCCCGCCGTATCTGAATCGTAAACGATATGCACGCGCGGCGCAAATCGTTTAATCAAGCGCGCCTGCGCCGCAGTCAGGGAGGTGCCTAATGATGCGACCGCGTTGTCTAAACCCGCCTGCGCGAGGGCTAATAAATCGGTATAGCCTTCGACCAGAAAGGCGAACTTCTTTTTTCTGATCGACTGGCGCGAGTTATACAAACCGTAAAGCTGTTCGCCCTTGTTATATACGACCGTTTCCGGACTGTTGACGTATTTTGCTTCGTCATCCTCAGGCGTGATTCCTTCAATTCGACGCGCGCCGAAGGCGACCGGTTTCCCGGAAA
This sequence comes from uncultured bacterium, assembly GCA_964635255.1. Classification (GTDB taxonomy): domain Bacteria; phylum Electryoneota; class AABM5-125-24; order Hatepunaeales; family Hatepunaeaceae; genus CAZWOY01. Next base: position 973 of record CAZWOY010000253.1, on the reverse strand, counting down.
GATTCAGGATCGGGAAAATAATCCGCGCCCTGAACCGGTCCACATAACCTGAACCGTCCTTTTTCGGATGCGCCAGTCCGGCTTGAACCAGCGTCTCGCCCTCAAATCCATATCCGGTCGCTTCCTTGGTCAGATTGTCCCATCCTGCTTCCGCCCAGCCGATTTGAAATTTCTGTATAATTTCATAATTAATTCCGCGCTCTAATAAATAAGTCAAAGCTTTCGAGGCATTCGGCGAAATCGATTTGGGCATGGAATTCTGCAAATTCGGATCCGCTTCATAAGAGAGATTTTTATCTTTAAATTCGCCTAACAGGCTTTTATGGTAATAAGTTAACGCATATTGCATCGCCGCCGAAATTTTTTCACGCTCGTTTTTGGCTTTCTGCGCCTCCGGGCTGAAGTCCATTTTGGGGACCTCGATACCATAGCGTTCTGCGGTCATTTTAACCGATTCGACAAACGAAACGCCTTCGATTTCCATCAAGAATGTGAACACATTCCCGCCTCTGCCGCATCCGAAGCATTTGTATATCCCGCGGTCGGAATGGACATGGAATGAAGGAGTCTTTTCGTTATGAAAGGGACACAGCCCCCATTTATCGCCGCCGCCGCGCTGTTTAAGCGTGACGTAATCGCCGATGACGCCGGCGATATCGGCGGCGTGTCTTACTCGATCGATGAAAGTATCGTCGAAAGTTTCGGGCATCTTACATTATCAAAGTTTCAAATCTTCTAAACTGTTTAGTATAACCATGAATGAATCAAATCACAACGAATAGGACTTTCGTCGTCAGACGAGGACCCTTGAGTTGTTCTCTTCTGGAAAATAACGTTTCGCACCCGGTAATTATTCATGAAGCGAGCCTCGCCACGGAACATGAAAATAGATGGTCGAACACTCTTGTTCGACATTTTACCCAAGGGCAGTATTTTGCCCAAGGGCAGTCATTCCAGCGAAAGCTGGAATCCA
>CAZWOY010000252.1:0-6454 GCA_964635255.1 uncultured bacterium | reverse complement strand
AGATCGATAGGGTATCAGAGAGGGACTGTCAGGCGTCCGCGCCTGAAAGATCGATAGGGTATCAGAGAGGGACTGTCGGGCGTCCGCGCCTGAAAGATCGATAGTCTCTGACGTCAGGCGAGGACGCCTGACGCCCAAAAATAGTCTCTGGCATCAGGCGAGGACGCCTGACGCCCAAAACTGCGAGAGCATGCAGACTGCGAGAGCATGCAGACTGCGAGAGCTTGCAGAATGTGAGAGCTTGCAGAATGTGAGAGCTTGCAGACGCCCTCGTCTGCAAGCTCTTTCTTCGACAGAATCCTACATCATTTTTTTCGCCAATTCAGCCACTCTTTTTCCTTGAGCTCGCGCGATATTCAGCTCATTTTCCGACGGCGTCCGCGATCCATCGCCTTTAGAGATCATCGATGCGCCATAGGGGCTGCCGCCTGACATTTCATCGACATACTTAATGCCATCGACCGAATACGGCACGCCGGCGATAATCATTCCATGGTGCAGTAAAGTTGTGTGAAAACTTGTGATAGTCGTTTCCTGACCGCCGTGCTGGGTGCCGGAGGCGACAAAAACAGCCCCGATCTTATCGATTAAGGCTCCCTTCACCCACAGCTTTCCGGTACGGTCCAGGAAATTGCGCATTTGCGCCGACATGTTCCCGTAACGGGTCGGCGTACCGAAAATAACAGCCTCCGCTCCCGCGAGATCATCCGGCTCGGCGACGGGAATCTCTTCGAATCCGATATGCTTCGCTCCCGCCTTCTGCTTATCCAGAGCTTCATCGGACAATAATTCCGGAACGCGATACATCTCTACAGCAACGCCTTCAACAGACTTAGCGCCTTCTTCCACAGCTTTCGCCATCTGCCAGATATGACCGTGCAAGCTGTGGAAAAAGATTTTTACTTTAGCCATTTATTTTCCCTTTTTGTTACTACTATGTGCATAAAATAGTCGCCATCTCACAGAATCCGCTTGATGAGGAATACTTTGCAATATCAAGATGTCAGGAGATTGCTTAGTCTGCTAAAGGCAGACTCGCAATGACACTTTTTCAGGCGCGTAGTAATAGTCTTTATCGAAATATAAACTAAATACGTAAAACTTTATTCTTCATTTGCTGAATAAGTCCAAATGATAATTACGTTTGGCGCCGCTTTTGAGTTATATTAATATGTTACCTTTTCTCGTACCACAATTATTGCTACGTGCATAAAATAGTCGCCATCTCCAGGCATCTGATGGAATGCGGATATTAATCAATATCAAGCATTATCAAGATATTAGGAGATTGCTTAGTCTGCTAAAGGCAGACTCGCAATGACACTTTTTACTGCACTTAGTAATAATAGCTGGCGCTGTTTCTAAAATGCAGCGCAGCTGCCGGGATCAGCCTATTCGGAATCAAACAGGCATTTGGAGGCTTAGATGGACGCTCACAGGCATTTCGATATTTCAAGAAAACAATCTCATTTACATAGCTTTAATAGAATCTCTGCGGTTTTCGTCGTTTTGGCAGTCTTACTTGGCGGCGTTTCTGCCTTTGCAGTTATGCCGCCGGAGACAGAACAAAAACTTCCTGCAAATACGCCGGCAATCCACCTAATCGCAGGCGATCTGTCCAAACAATCAGCGTCATGGGAATTTAAATCTAACGGAGTATCCCATCGGTGGAATTCCTATTCATTCGCAAATACAGGCTTTATCGGCTTGACTTACGGGAAGCCGGTTCCCTTTGTGAAAAGCTCCCGCGATGACGCAGAACTGAAAAAAGCCGCAGACGGATTTTTCAAATCGATTTCCGCTGATATTGGTTTGCAGAAACATGCGCTTTCGACTATCTCGATAAATCGCAAGCTCGATTACACAATCGTATCCACCCAGCCTGAAATTAACGGCATACCCGTCCACGGCGCTTACGCCGTTTTCAGCATAAACAAAAACGGCGAGCTTGCGCTCTTTAAGGCGCGCGGTTTCGGGAGTTCCATAAAGGGATCGTTTGTCATTCCGGCTAAACGGATCGAAGCAATCGGAGCCAAAAATATCGATGCTGAGATCATTAAAACTGAAAATGATAAAATCTACCTGCCGCACGGTAAAGGTCGTTCAGAGATCTATCTGCAGGCGGCTTATAGGGTCCAATTAACCACTAAAAATCCTGCGCTGCAGCCGATTCTCTACATCGATGCGGAAACCGGAGAAGTTTTAGCGGCGGAAAACGACGTTCGCTTTATCGATTTAGAGGGAAATACAGAGGGTTACTGCTTCCCGCTTTACGGCGCTGAGGAAGAGGAACTGTTTCCATTCAGCAACCTGGGGATGCGCATACTGGATGGCGATTCAGCCATCAGCGACGACGGCGCCGAGTTTACAGTCGAAATCGACGACCAGGACTTTCCGGTCAATTTAACCAGCCGTTTGCGCGGTCGTTGGGTGACGGTTCGCGAATGGACGGGCGAGTTAAACGAATTTATCGACGACAGCAGCGCCTATCACGAAGTCGAAATCGAAAATGACGGCGAAGAATATACATTAACCTGGAACGAAGACAATTCCAGCCCCGACGAACGCTGCCTTTTCTACCATGTCAACTTCATTCATGACTATTGGAAAACGCTCGAGAACGAGTTCGACGGCCTCGACTATCCCATGCGAGCCGTCTGCGGAATGGGCGGCGAAGGCGTAGGGGAGATGGAAGACAACGCCTTCAGCAGCGGATTGGGAATCTACTTCGGGCGCGGCAGGCGTCTCGATAACTTCGCGCATTACGCCGATGTTGTTTACCACGAATATACCCATTCCGTTACCGGCGTCGTCTATGCCGGTCACAACCTGCCCTATGAAGGTCAATCCGGCGCTTTGAACGAAGCCTGGTCGGACTACTTCCCCTGCTCGATCACCGATGAACCGCGCATCGGCGAAGGCGGCTTAATGGGGCAAAACCGGTATATGCGGTCGCTCGACAACCAGCTTCGCTATCCCGATCATTGGCGCGGGGAGGTGCACGCCGACAGCCGGATTATATCCGGGGCTATGTGGGACGTCCGCGAACAATTAGGAGCCGGATACTGCGATTCGCTGTTCCATTTCGCCAAATACCATCACGCCAGGGATTTTCAATCCTATTTGGCGGACATTTTCCTTACGGACGATGATGACGGCGATCTGACAAACGGCGCTCCCAATTACAGAGTTATCTACGAAGCGTTCTTCGAACATGGCATAACCGCCGTGGAACTGCCTCTGTTCGCCCTTAAATCGATTGAGTTCACCGATTCGGAACAGGAAGGAGTCGAAGGCAACGGCAACAATCTATACGAACCGGGAGAAGTAATCGGCATTAATATCGAAGTGTTCCGGTTCGGGATGGAAGACGAAAATGACGGCAATTTCGCTTATGTGAGTTTTCAAACCGAACATCCCGGAATTATGCCGGTCCGAGACGAAGTATTGGTTGAAGGGCTCGAAATCGGGGCTTATGCGCGAGCTGCAGAACCATTGCTGTTCGAGGTTGCCGAGGATATCGAGCCTTCCTTCGCTGAACTTGAACTAATGATCGCGACCGCTAACGGCGAATTTACGCCATTGGACACTTTCAATATTGTTCTTGGCGTTCCCTCGCTGCTGCTGGTAAAAGACGGCGATGATGAAAAGGATTATAAGCGTTTCTACGATGAGACGCTCTTAGAGATGGATCTGGTTTACGCCTATCATGAGACTGCTGCCGAGCAGGTCGCCATGGATGATTATCTGGGTAATTTTGAAACCGTTATCTGGTTTACGGGCGACGCGCAAGAGAATATCCTGACCGAAGATTCCCGCAGCGCTCTGCAGGCATATCTTGACAGCGGCAGGAATCTGCTTTTAACCGGCCAGAGCGCCGGCGAAGCTGAAGATAGCGAGGAATTCTTCAACGAATATCTCGGCGCAAGAAATACGATCGATTCAACCGGTCAGGTCTATGCGGTCGGCGTCGAAGGCGATCCGGTCGGACGAGGGATGCAGCTTCTGATGTTAGTCGGCACCGGCGCCCGCAACCAAAAACGCGCCGGAGCCGTCGAAGCGATCGAACCGGCGGTGGAAATATTTCATTATCCCAGAATGGACAATCAGCCGGCTGGAGTCAGGTTCGATAATCCTGAAAATAATTCTAAAACGGTTTATCTGCCTTTCGGCTTAGAGGCGGTAGCGCCCTCAGGACCGATGGCTGGCAGAAAAGACGTTATCGAAGCCGCCTTTGACTGGTTTAACGAAAACGAAGCGGGCGAACTTCCAGATTTAACTCCCGCCGTCTATTTCCTGAATCCGGCGTTCCCAAATCCGTTCAATTCTGTGTCGAAGATTAAGTTTGGAACGCCCGTCGCTGGAAACGTCCAAATCGGCTTATACGACACGAACGGCAGACTGATGACCTCTGCGATCGATCGCAGGTTTTCCGCAGGCAGTCATACCGTTTCAATCGACGCCGGCAGCCTGCCTTCGGGAATATACATGATTCAAATGAATGCCGGGGATTACAAAAGCGCGAGGAAGGTTGCGCTGGTCAGGTAGGTTTTTACCACAGAGGCACAGAGAACACAGAGGATTTTGAATATGAGGGCCGTCTGCTTTTTTAAACGCATTTTCTTTGGAATGCGTTTAAAAAAATCCGTGAAAATCCGTTGCATCCGTGTCATCCGTGTTCCTATTCTAAGGGCAGCCCAATCCAGGAACCGTCGCTTAAACAGTAAACTTCCCCGTATCCAACCGATTTAGCCAATTCTACCGCCTTGTCGAAATTTCCGGTTAAATGCTTGATATCATGCATGTCCGAGCTAATTGTGACGGGTATATTCAATTTGCGGCATTCTCCTAATATCCACCGGCTCGGATAGGGCTCATTTATCTTTCCCTTGTTCAATCCACCGGAGTTTATTTCAATAATCGAATCCGATTTCGCAATCACTGCAAGCGCATCTCTGACAATTGTGCGATACCATTCTTCCTCGCCGGAGAAATATTTTCCGCCTTTTAATTTGACTATATCGAGATGACCGACAATATCGGGGTTATGTTTTTCTGTCATATCGACGATACGCTGATAATATTCCCCAATCAATTTCCTTATGTCTCTGTCGTAGATCTCGCCAAATCCCTGTTCGAACACTTCATCCTTGCTGTCAACCAGCCAAAACCCGCCTGAACTTAATCGTCCCGCGTAATGCACCGATCCAATGCTGTAATCCAAATTCAAGTCAAGAAATTGCTTCGACTTAGGTCCGATAAGATCAGGGATATAGTCTATTTCCAAGCCCAGATATATCTCGACAAGTCCCCGGTATTTTTCCTTCAACGCCGCGATCGCGCTGCAATAGCGAGGTATGTCCTCTACCCGCGACGTCCACTCTGTCTCCCAGTAAAGGGGCGCATGATCGGAGAAACCGAGGGCGCGCATGGCTTTGTTTTTCGCCTCCGCAGCTATTTCTTCCGGCATTGAACCGCCATCGCTGAATTTGGTGTGCGTATGGAAATTAAATTGCCGCAAAGTCAATTCCTTTCATAGCGTACAGTCGAGTAAACACTCCGGCTTCGGAGAAACCGGACTACTCGATTCTGCCCTCCTTTTCCAACTCTTTCGCTTCATCCCAATAGACGTCCATCTCTTCAAGCGCGGCTTCTTCGGTTGTCCCGCCCGCCTCCGCCAATCGTTTTTCGATATGTGTAAAGCGTCTAATAAACTTCTGATTGGCTTTTGTGAGCGCCACTTCCGGGCATTGCTTCACATACCTCGCAACATTGACGATCACGAATAACAGATCGCCCAACTCATCCTGAATATTATCACTGTTTTCGGATTCGACCGCTTCTTTGAATTCAGCGTATTCTTCATCGACCTTGTCCATCGCGCCTCTGATATGGTCCCACTGAAATCCAACCTTTGCCGCTTTCTCCTGCAGCTTGCGCGCTCTTACCAGCGCCGGCATCGACCGGGGAACCTCTTTAAGGCTGAATTTCTTTAATCCTTCCTTCTGCTTGGCGTCATTCCAGCTTGTTAACGCCTCGTCGGTATTGGACGCTTTGCGATCGCCGAACACGTGAGGATGCCTGCGCACCAGTTTTTCGACCAGATTTTCAGCAGCGTCTCCAATGCTAAACGCCCCGCGCTCCTCCGCCACCTGCGCCTGAAAGACAACCTGCATGAATAAATCGCCCAACTCTTCGCGCATCGACGCATCATCCTTATTCTCGACCGTATCTACAAACTCGTAAGCCTCTTCCAGCAGATTCTTGAGCAGCGAATCATGCGTCTGAGCCCTGTCCCATGGACACCCATCCGGCGCTCGCAGGCGCGCCATTATCCGCAGCGCCCAGCCGATCTTTTCCAGTTGTTCGGGCGGTAATTCTATTTCCTGTTCAAGTTCCGAAACTACTCTTTTTGCTTTTTCCGTAAGCAAAATAAGCTCCTTATTAGAAAGCG
>CAZWOY010000251.1:0-6477 GCA_964635255.1 uncultured bacterium | reverse complement strand
TGCCCTACTGAGGGATAATATTTTATGATCTAACTAATAGTAATAAGATAAATTCGCGCTGAATAATTTGGTTTCATTTCTGGAATAGGTATTGTATCTTGAATTATTTAACACAATTTTGTATGTTATTCTTGTTCTGGGGCTGTAGCTCAGTTGGGAGAGCGGTACGTTCGCAACGTACAGGTCGGCGGTTCGAACCCGCTCAGCTCCACTGGAACTTTGTTTTTTGAAACATCGGCTGTGCTAGGTGGGGAGTTAGCGGTGCCCTGTAGCCCGCAATCCGCTATAGCGGGGCTGAATACCCAGCTGAGGTCTTCCCTCCCCCGGAACCTCATTGGTCTGGAGGCGTTTACTGTCTGGTCTCGCGCGGCGGGCATGCGCCGAACCCCGTCAGGACCGGAAGGTAGCAGCGGTAAGCGTTCCTGTCCGAGCGCCGCGAGGTAGCCGGGCATCAGTCACCTGCCAATGCTGGAACCGGATCGGAGTAGATCAAGGTTGGGGCACAGCCGTTTTCCTAATGTGTCTATCAGGAAAAAACAGTCTTTAATTGGTAGGGCGGGCGTCCCCGCCCGCCTTTTGGAACTGACGGAAATACAGGCAGGCAGGGACGCCTGCCCTACTTAATTTTTACTTAGTCAAAATCCTCGAAAAATTCAAATTTCAAGTTTTTTAAATGTCATATCTTGTTTTAGCCCGCCGGTGGCGGCCACAGCGATTCGATCAACTTGTCGGACAACCGCACGTTGCCAAAACCATCCTAAACGGTTTACGCCAAGGCAGAATTGCGCACGCCTATCTTTTCAGCGGTCCAAGAGGAGTCGGCAAAACAACCACGGCCCGCTTGGTCGCGCGCGCCCTTAATTGCACTGATCTGCGCGCGGGAGAGCCCTGCGGGGAGTGCAATTCATGTAAAGCTATTTCCGAGAACCGCTTTATCGATACGATTGAAATCGACGCCGCCTCGAACACCGGCGTCGATGATATAAGGACATTGCGTGAAGGAATCAGATTCGCGCCGATCGAGGGTAAAGCTAAGGTTTATGTAATCGACGAAGTTCACATGCTTTCCCCCGGAGCTTTCAACGCATTGTTAAAAACTCTCGAGGAACCCCCCGAACACGCCTTTTTCTGTCTTGCCACCACCGAGGTTCAAAAAATACCGGATACGATCATTTCGCGTTGCCAGCGTTTCGATTTCCGGCGCGTGCCGGTCAGTGAAATCCGAGAACATTTAATAAATATTTGCGAATCTGATAATATATCTTTTGATATCGACGCCCTCGACGTCATTGCCCGGCGGGCTGACGGCTCGGTGCGCGACTCTCTAAGTTTGCTCGATCAGGTTGTCGCTTATTCAGGCGGTGACGTTAAAAAGAAAGAGACTATCGAGGTCGTTGGAGAAATTCGTCACGATCAGTATTATAAAGCTCTCGATTTGGTCAATTCCAAATCAGTTGCCGATGCATTTAAACTCGACGAAGATCTTGCCTATACCGGAACCGATCCTCAGGATTTTCTAACCGGTCTGGAAAATTATCTTATTCAATTGCTTCAGGCTTTATCCCTGGGAGTTGACAATGTCGATATCCCCTTAGAGGCTCGCGATGAATTTGCACAATTGCTGGACCAGTTCAGCTCGAATGATCTGATACGACTGCTTCAATATACAACCAATGCAGAACTCGACGTGAAACGCAACTACAATCCCAGAGTGAGGCTTCAACTGCTCTTGGTAAGATTCGCAGCATTCGAAAAAAGCGTCGTTCTCGCCGAGGTGATCGATAAAATAAAGAGTTTTGAGTTAGAATCTGCAACTGGATCGAGATATTCGAACAGAGCGGCTCCCAGATTTGCACAGCAAAAAAAAAAGGCTGAAAACCTAAGAAGATCAGAATCTCATACGCCGCCCGTTCGAAAGGATCCAATTAATGCCGGCGAAAGTCCTAATAAGAAAGTAACAAAAGACAGTCCGGAACAGGAAAGCGCTTTGTCTCAGCCCATCGAAAATTCTCTGAAATACATCCAGGATAATTGGGCGGCTATTTGTGTTGAAATAAGCGAGAAATACAATCCCAGAGGGAAAATGTTAGTTTATACCGGTTTCCCAATGAAATACGAAAATAAAATCCTGACAATCCACTTTCGCAGCGAGGCGCATCTCGCCAATGGAAAAGCCTGCCGTCAAGCGATCGCCAAACAACTCCATCAAATTACAGGACCGATCGATCTGGATTTAAGGGTCGGCGACATTTCCGAGAATACTGCGACCGAGCCGGCAACCGATTCCGAACCGACAGTGCAGTTGGTTATCGACAGATGGAACGCAAAGGTAATTAGCTAAAATATCCTAAATTCGCAGAGCGGTCCGGAGACCTCAAATTCAGGGCGAAACAGCGCTATGCCCCAAAAACTCCACTTTTCATATTTTTCTTTTTATTTTGTGATGGAATTGGTTCGCATCGGTTCAATTTCCAACTAAGTTTAAATTATTAAGAAAAATAAGTATCGATTATTGATTATGAGTTTTAAAATCTTGTAAATTGTCTGATTAAACCGTAAAAAGTAAATAGGCGTCCAAATCCATTTTTGGATACTTTGATTGCCTATCAAGGATCAGTATCGAAATACTGACTGGAAAATACAACGGAGGTCTCATTGAAAGGCATGGGCAATATGGGCAAGCTATTGAAGCAGGCTCAGAAAATGCAGGCGCAAATGGCGAAAGTCCAGGAAGAAATCGCGCAGATGGAAGTTGAGGGAACTGCCGGCGGCGACATGGTTGTCGTCAAGATGAGCGGCGCCATGGAACTTTTATCGATAAAAATCGATCCCGAAGCGGTCGATCCCGATGACGTTGAAACGCTCGAAGATTTAGTAATGGCTGCTGTGAACAGCGCGATTAGTACGGCAAAATCCGAATCTGAAAGGCGCATGGGCGAAGTCACCGGAGGCATGGGCGGTATGGGCGGTATGGGCGGTATGCCCGGATTGCCTTTTTAATTGATCTAGGGGCTAATTGAAATATAATTATCATTTGGATTAACAAACAAAGGATAGAAGACAATGAATTCACAGCAAGGCTACTACCGCTTTCCCACAGTTTATAATGACAGACTGGCATTTGTCTCTGAGGACGACCTTTGGGAAGCGCCGCTCTCCGGCGGCGTCGCTCGACGATTAACTGCAAATAACGCTTTGATCTCGCACCCCAAATTCTCACCCGATGGGAAATGGATTGCATTTACCGGCAGAGACGAAGGATTGACTGAAATATATGCAATGCCCTCCTCCGGAGGCGCGGCAAAGAGGTTGACTTATTTTGGAAGCATGTGCCACACGGTCGGTTGGCAAAACGGAAAGATTGTGTTCTGCACGACTTATGGCGTACCGTTTTTAGCGATGATGGAACTTTACACCGTAGATCCGGAAACCGGTGAAACCGTGAAACTGCCTTACGGTCCTGCTATCGATATAAGTTTTAACGGTAAAAAGACCGTTTTAGCCCGCAGCAACGCCGATCCGGCGCGTTGGAAAAGATATCGCGGGGGCCGAGTCGGTCATTTTTGGGTGGACAATACCGGCGATGGAAATTATACACTTTTAGAATCGCTCAAAGGAAATATCGCTTCCCCGATGTGGATCGATGATCGCATCTATTTTATCTCTGATGAAAGCGGGTTTGGCAACTTACACTCATGCGCCCCTGACGGAACCGGCGTCAAACAGCATACCAAACATAATGAATATTATGCAAGATACGCGAATACCGATTTAAAAACGATCGTCTATCATTATGGCGCGGACATTTACAGTTTGGATATAAAATCCAACGAAAGTAAGAAAATTAAAATCGATTATCAAAGCCCGCAGATACACATCCGCGCCAAATTCGTTCCCTCTGTTAAGCATCTTGAATCCTATGCTTTGAATCAGGATGGCGGCGCTTTGGCGGTAACCGCGCGCGGAAAAGCTTTTACCTTTGCCAATTGGGAAGGCGCAGTAAAACAGTATGGCAAGAAACAGGGCGTTCGCTATAAATATGCCGAATGGACGCCCGACGGTGAGAAGGTAGTTGTAGTCAGCGACGAAGGCGGCGAAGAGAGGTTTGAAATCTATCCGGCAAAGACCGACGATCCGCCGGAAATATTGGATGGTTTAAAAATCAACCGGGTCGCCGGATTTAAAATATCGCCCGACGGCAAAATGATCGCACTGACGAATAATGCGCATGAGTTGATCGTGATCGACGTCGAGAAAAAATCGATGAAAAAGATCGACCAGAGCAAATTCAGTCCTCTTCACGGTTTCGACTGGTCGGCGGACAGCCGGTGGATCGCCTATTCGATACATTTGACCCATCAAAACTGCGTAATCAGGATTTGCAGCGTCGAGACCGGTAAAATTTCCGGCGTTACCGAACCGATCCTGCACGATTTCAGACCGGTATTCGATCCGAAGGGTCGCTATTTGTATTTCCTCTCAGCGCGGGTTTTCAATCCTGTGTACGACAATATGCACTTCGACTATAATTTTCCCCGCGGCGAAAGACCCTATCTGATCACGTTGCGCAAAGACGTAGCTTCGCCTTTTGTACCTGAACCGAAAGGATTTGGCGCGCAGAACAATAGCGCTAAAAAGGATGAAGAGAAGAAAGAAGATAAGGATAATGAAGAAAAGAGCGGCGAAGAGAAAAAAGAGCCGGAAGTCGAGCCTGTCGAAATCGATTTTGACGGCATAAATGAACGCGTTGTGGCATTTCCGGTTGCTGAGGGATTGTACGGCGATATTCAAGCAATCGACGACCGTGTTTTTTATACGTTTTATAACATTCAAGGCACATTAGACCGTAATTGGGCGGATCCCACGCCCCAGGCTAAGGCGACGCTTAAGGTTTACGAATTCGCTAAACTTGAAGAGAGCGTTTGCATGAGTGGCATAACATCGTTCGGATTGTCGCAGAACGGATCGGCGTTGGCTTATCGTCAAAAGTATAAGCTGCGCATCGTTGAAGCGAAGCGCGATCCGAAAATGGAGCTTCCGAAAGAAGCCACTCCCAGTAGAAAAACCGGCTGGATAAATCTTGACCGGATAAAGGTTGCAATCGAACCGCGCGAGGAATGGAAACAGATGTATTGCGAAGCCTGGCGATTGCAGCGCGATTATTTCTGGGTTGAGAATATGTCCGGCGTCGATTGGAAGAAGGTTTACGAACGGTACCTGCCCTTGATCGACCGTATCGGAACGCGCGCCGAATTTTCCGACCTCTTATGGGAAATGCAGGGCGAGCTTGGAACGTCCCATGCTTATGAAATGGGCGGCGATTATAAGCCTCACCCGATCTATCAGATCGGTTTCCTTGGCGCGGAACTTGAATATGTGAAGGACAAGGACGCCTACCGGTTTAAGCGCATCGGCGCAGGCGACGTTTGGGAGAAAGACGCCCCGCCCCCATTGAAACGCCCCGGGATTAATATTCATGAAGGCATGTTGTTGCTGAAAGTTGGCAATGAAAAAGTCAACCGAACGCATTCGCCATACAAGGCGGCGATGAACTATGCCGGTGAGGAAATCGATCTTGAGATTGCCGACGCTGACGGCTCAAACGCGCGGACTGTTACGGTCAGGACAATAAAAAACGAGATTGATATCTGGTATCGAGACTGGGTTGAGAAAAACCGCAGCTATGTCCATGAGCAAACGGATGGAAAGGTCGGCTACGTTCACATTCCAAACATGGGCCCCATTGGCTACGCTGAGTTTCACAGGTATTTTCTGGCTGAGTACGATTATGACGGCTTAATCATCGACGTCAGGTACAACGGCGGCGGTCATGTCAGCCCATTGCTGCTCGAAAAGTTAAACCGCAAGCGCATAGGCTATTCGGTAACTCGATGGATGGGTTTTTCAGAGAAACCTCAAAATGCGCCCAAAGGTCCAATAGTCGCTTTAACGAACGAGAGCGCCGGTTCGGACGGCGATATTTTTTCGCATGGCTTCAAGCTGATGAAGCTGGGCAAACTGATCGGAACTCGCACCTGGGGCGGCGTAGTCGGTATTATGCCGCGGAACGCTTTAGTCGATGGAACTTTAACCACCCAGCCTGAATTTTCCAACTGGTTCATCGACGTTCGCTACGGAGTCGAAAATTACGGCACGGATCCCGACATAGTGGTTCACAACGCTCCGCACGACTACGCGGCAGACAATGATCCGCAGTTAGAGCGCGCGCTCGTCGAGATCAAGAAAGAACTGAAAGAAAACCCGCCGGAAACGCCCGATTTTGAGGAAGGGAAACCGGTATTGAGGTTGCCGGGATAGAATAATTTTGTGATTTTGTGATTTTGTGATTTTGCTGCCCGGAAGCGCTTGTGTTCCGGGCTTTTTTTTCTAATATCCAAAATATCTATGTTTTTTTCTTATTATTCAGGTTATAAAATGATTTCAGTAGGGCAGGCGTCTCTGCCTGCCAGCATTTTC
>CAZWOY010000250.1:0-6492 GCA_964635255.1 uncultured bacterium | reverse complement strand
ATAGGCAATTCCTCTGCGCGAGTCAAGGTTTAAGGCTGTGTAATCCTCCCGGCTGTCGAAGTCTTCTTGTTTTGTTAGCTTTCCGTCCCGGACAGCATATTCCGCCTGAGTTTGCGCGTCATCCGGATTTCCCTGTCCAGTATGCCGCCGGTTAACGCCATGTTTTCGTTGACCAGGTGCATCTCAAGGCTGTTCAGCATGGTTGCGGCGCCGGGGACGTCGTGGTTGTGATACTTTCTGCACGCCTCGCTCATCGCGATCATCTCCCGCGCTAAGGCGGCGCACAGCCTCGCTCCCGGCTGCTCGAAATAATGCGCGTTTGCATCGTGAACGTCCTCGCCGGAATAGACGACGTGCAGGTCGTCTTCGCGGCGTTCGCCCGTCACTTCGATGTACTCCAGATGAATATCGGCGATGTGCGCTCCGTTGGCAACCCGGCAGACGCGGTGTCCTGCCGGTACGCTGAAATGCAGCAGCAGCGCGCCCCGTTTGCGGGACAGCATTACAGTTTTAACTTCCATCCGTTCCGCGCCTCCCGGGAAGCCATAAGCGGCGTCGCAATCGAAGCCCTGTCCGGCGTCCACTTCCAGGACGAGGTCATAAGCCAGGTCGGATGCCATAAACTCGAAATCCTCATCGAATATGGTCTTGATTCGTTCGTGGTCTTCCAGATAATAGAAACTGCCGCCGCGCCGGGTCGCAATGAAATTCGTCAATTGCGAGTTGAATCTTAAGCCCACTCCGAAAACGGTCAGTCCAATAAAGTCTGCCGCGCCTTCATCGACGATCGCCCGGAAGTTTTCATCGGACAGATTGCCTTCGTTCGGCAACGCGTCGGTGAACATCATCACTTTGTCGATCCGGTCGCCGTTCTCGAGGTTCTGCCTGACAAACCGGTAGCCCTGCCGCAGCCCGAGGTCCATATTGGTATTGCCGCCTAATTCAATCGTCGAGATAAGTTCCTTGATATGATCTTTATCGACCACCGGAGCCGGTTCGGCCAAAATATCAAGATCGACGTCGAACAGCACAATGGATAGTATATCCTCTTCGTTCAACTGATCAACCAGTTTAGCGGCTGCGATTTTGACCGCCTCAAGCTTGTTGCTGGTTGAATCGCCTAACGGATGGCGCATCGAGCCGGATCGGTCGATGACCAGCGAAAGATTCAGCGGCGTCCTGCGGAAGGTTTCGATGTTCAGCGAGCTTGATAATCCGACCTGAACATATAATCCGCCCGCCGGTAGATCATCTTCAGCGGCGTATCCATGAGCCGCCCTGACCGTCAAAGTTCTATCCGGCGGCGGTCCGTCGATAGGGAGGTCGTATTCGGAAAAGATACCTTCAATGAGGAAGTCGTCAAATCGAGGGACTTCGCCATTGTCGATCATCTGGCGGATTTGCGAGACGTCCTGAGCGCCGCCGGGCGTCCCGCCGAACCCGCCGCCGGGAGCTGAATCCAGACTGCCGCCTGTAAATTCGTCCCCGCAGCCGATGACAAAGAACGCTATAAAAAGCGCGACCAACAAACCTGTTCGTTTCATGTTTTACTCCTAATGATTAACAGCAGATTACGCAAATTACGCAGATTAACAAGATGAATCAAGATAATAATCATCTTTACTTAATCTGTTCTATTCCTAAAAACCTAACCAACCACACTCCCCTCTTTCCAAGGGGGGCAGGGGGGATCTCTTACCGAATCAAAACAACCCCCCTAACAATTTCCACACCTCCCGCATTCATCCTGACCATATATATCCCCGATTCCAGATTCTTACCATCCCAGTTAAGCGAATGATAACCGGCGTCCATCCTTGCATCCGCCAAAACAGCGATCCGGTTTCCGAGCATGTCAAAGACGATCATCTTCACGTAGGATTGTACCGGCAGTCCAAACCGGATCGTAGTCTCTGCGTTGAACGGATTGGGATAGTTTTGATGAAAGACGAACTCACTTGGGATTTTTTCCATAAATTCAGGAACTTCCGAGTTTTCGAAAATCACCGCCCAACGTTCATCCGATTCGACCGCTCCGCTGTCGTCATTAGCGACCGCCCACCAATCAATTTCATAAGGGACGTCGAATTCGGTTAACTCTAATGAGTCGATTAGCGTTTGCACTCTGACATTGCGCATTGTCGAACGTTGGGGATCGGTTGCATATTCCAGATCCGTCATTTCGCAGTAAAAGTGCAAATCATAAGTGACCTCGCCAATATCAAGCTCCCACTGATTCTGAGTCGCCTCCTGCCATGAGAAAGTCTGGCTGTCCGCGGTGAGGTTGGCGTTGTCCGCCGGTTGCAGCAAACTAAAGCCGCCGGGCAGATCGTTCATCGGATGAACCGTCAGGACGAACGAGGATGAAGCGGATTGATTTTCAGGTCCGCTGCGGCAGACAACCTCAATTTCCGTTCCCTGAATCCACCTGTTCTCGGCGGGCTTTAAAAATAGCTCCAATTCTATCCTTACCTCAAAACTAACCGCAAAATCGTCGCCTACTCGATAACTGAAGCGCAGCGAGTCACCATCGGGATCGCGAAAAACTTCGCTTAGATCGGCAACAAACGTCCAATCGCTGTCCTCGAGGATCTCCAAGTCCTCGATTTCGCCGATTATTTCCGGCGGCGAACCGATTCCTCTGCCTTGCAGATCGACGCCGATAACCTGTTCGTTTTCATCGGGATCGTTGCTTATTATAATCAGCCGGTTTTCAAATTGTTCCTGCGATTCCGGCTCAAAGGCGATTACAACGATCGCCTCGTCTTCCGGCTGAATCTCGAATTCGAGGTTTTCTCTTCGGATGATAAACGGCGAATCCGCTTCCGCAAGCCTCAGTTCGACGCTTAAGACGCCATTGCCTGTGTTGCTTATGGTTGCGGCGCCGTTCTCCGATTCGCCTAAATGAACGTCGCCGAAATTAATGGCGTCGACGTCCACTTCTATGTCTGGGTATGCCTGAAAATAAGGGAAGCATCCGATATCCATCCGGGTGCCGTCCGGATCTTCGTCGCCATTCGGGTCGCCGGCGTCGATGCAGGTGGATTTGGTTTCGTCGTTTTCCGGAAAGTTTACCCAGGTCAAGTGGAAATCGAGGTTTTCGGGATCGGCGAACAGCGGATCGGAGTCGATGTTGCCCTGTCCCCAGTCGATGAAGCCGTTGTCGTTGGTTATGATCGCGTCTTCGCCTCCCTGCAGGTTGCAGTAGTTCAGAGTGATGCTGTCCTCGAAGGCGTCGGGATCGAATTCGATTTCGTTGGGAGCGTTTGCCCAGAAAATGCAGTTGCGCAGCGCCGGATCGATATCGTCCGAGCAGTACATTCCGCCGCCGCCTTCTTCCGCAGTATTGTGAGCGATGGTTGCGGCGTCCAGGTTGGGAATGCAGTCGTCGGCGAAACAGAATCCTGCGCCGTAGGCTCCGCAAACGTTTCCGCCGCAGACGACCCGCTCGATCCTCGGACGCTGGGCGTTGGTGTACATGCCGCCGCCGGCGTCCTGAGCGGAGTTGCCGAGCAGCGAGACGTTGAGTAGCTGCACCGTGCCGTTAGCCCACAGCCCGCCGCCGCTGCCTTCCTCGGAAGCGTTGCTGTCGATCTCGACGCCGGTCAAGAAGATCGCGCCTTGTGAAAAGACGCCGCCGCCGTCGCGGGAGGAGGTGTTGCCTGCGATGCGGGAGTCGCGGATGCGGACCTGGACGCTCGAAAAATTGGCTATGCCGCCGCCGCGGTTGGTTTGCGAGACGTTGCCGGCTATCAGGCAGTTTTCGATGGTGAATTCGGATTGCCCGCGGAGGTATATTCCGCCGCCGTTGCCGCGCGCCGCGTTTTCACGGATGACTACGTTGTCGAGGGTGGAGCTGCAGTCGTCGCCGTAAATCCCGCCGCCCATTTCGCCGCTGCAGCCGGTTATGATAAGGTTGCGCAGCGTGGGGCGGGCGTTGTCGCAGATTATGCCGCCGCCCTGGCGATTGTCGGAGCCGTTGCGGATTGTGAAGCCGTCGAGAACCGGGAAGCCTTGATTGTCGTGGAACTCGACCACCGCGCCGTCGCCCTCGCCGTCGATGACCGCCTGTTCGGGATCGCCGGAGTTGCCGACAATGTTGACTCGGATTTCGGAAATGACGACGTTTTCTTCATATACGCCGTCCGCCACGCGGATCACATCGCCGGCGTCCGCGTTATCGACCGCTTCCTGAATCGTGTCGTAGTCTTCAGGAACGCGGATGTCCTGCGCCAATAACGGCGCGGCTGCAAGCCAAACGAACGAGAAAGCTAAAACAATCTTTTTCATCATTACGCCCCAGATTAAATTGCCTTATTGATAAGATAAGCAAAAACAAAGCGGGTCTCAAGGGACGGGCGCGCATGGATTGTCCGGTTGCGAAGGGCGGAATTATTTGGATTATCTGTCGGTATATTTTTTAGATGCGGAGTTATGGAAGTTGGCAAGTTGGCAAGTTTGAAAGTTTGAAAGTGCGAAAGTGCGAAAGTGCGAAAGAACGGTTCGCTCGTTCCCATGCTCCAGCGTGGGAACGCATATCTCACATTTTCTCACTTTCTTACTTTCTTCATCATTCCCAAACCTTAACCTCAACCGGGCTTCCCTGAACAGCCATCCGTGCTGTCTTTATCCTTTTCAAATAGTTTTATAATGAGATTACTTGCAGGACTTTTTTGGTTTATGCAGTTCTTTTACTGCCTTCTCGAAGTCAGTCTCAACTTGAGAAGGCGCGTCCGCTAGTGTAATGTCAACCTAATAATATTGGGTATAACTATTGCATCCTTTATAATATGGTCTTATTTTTCCTCAAAGACTTTTTTCAAACAAAACTTTGGGGAAAACATGAAGAAGTATATTGTCCGGCTATCTACTGAAGAACGAAAGCGATTAAGAAACTTGCTTAAGGGAGGACGCGGATCGGTGCGCATGTTCACAAGAGCACGCATTTTACTCAAAGCCGATCAGAGCTGTAAAGGACCAGCTTGGTCTGACGAAAAAATCAGCGATGCTTTCGATGTGACCGTACAAACTGTTGAGCGCATCCGCAAGCAACTTGTGGAAGAGGGAATTGATGCAGTACTGTCGCGACATAAATATACGCAGAAAATATCCCGTAAAAAGATTGACGGGGATGTAGAAGCTTATTTAATTGCGTTAGCGTGCAGCAAACCGCCGGAAGGACTATCCCGATGGACTTTGCGGTTATTGGCGGATTCTATTGTCGAACTTGGATGCGTGGATAGTATTTCCCATGAAGCGGTTCGTCAGACGTTAAAAAAAACGAAATTAAACCTTGGCTGAAACAGCAATGGTGTATTCCACCGAAAGCCAATGCAGCATTTGTATGCGCCATGGAAGACATACTGACGCTGTACAAACAACCGTACAATCCGGATGAGCCATTGGTTTGCATGGACGAAACTTCCAAGCAGTTGACGAAAGAGATTCGATGTGCTTTGACTTCCAAACCCGGCGTGCCGGAGCGTTATGATTATGAATATGAACGCAATGGCGTCAGTAATTTGTTCATGTTCTACGAACCGTTTGGCGGGAAGCGTTTCGTGTCGGTCACGGCTCGTCGCACGAAGATCGATTGGGCGCGCCAGATCAAGATACTATTGCAGGATCATTATCCCAAGGCACGTAAGGTGATTTTGGTTATGGACAACTTGAACACCCATGTCGGCGCGTCGCTTTATGAAGCATTTCCGCCGGCTGAAGCTCGAAAAATGTTAGATCGGTTGGAGATTCACTACACGCCTAAGCATGGCAGTTGGCTTAACATTGCGGAGATTGAACTGAGAGTATTGATCTATCAATGTCTAAATCGACGTATTCCCAATGTAAAGGTTCTAAGAAGTGAAATTAGAAAGTGGGAAATTGAGCGCAATTCAAAGGAGGCTAAAGTTGACTGGCAATTTTCTACAGATAAGGCAAGGATTAAACTGAAACGACTATACCCAATAATATCATAATGACATGACATAGTATAAGGGCAAAACAGGGAATCTTAATTGTCGCTCAGCATTCTCTCCGATAAAAAAATATCCGATTAAGAAAACTAAAGCGGACAGCAACGAAAAGAACACTGATTGGAAGCAGCGTCATCATCGATTATTCAGAATCAAACATCTTCGATTCTATATCCAATGTATCTTGTGTATCATACTCTTTCTTAGTCTGATCGCGCAGTTGGTCTGCAAGATTTTTATCTAATTTTGGTGGATCTTTATCTATACCTTTATATATCATACGCTTAACCATTTCATACGTCAATCCTTCAACCCCTCGTAGGTCTGCTCCACTGACATCCATACTGTCCACAATCGCGCCACTCAAATTAGCTCTAACTAAAAATGCATTTGTCATATTTGCGCGTTTTAAATTAGCTCCACTTAAATCTGCATATTCGAAATTGGCGTAATTTGCTTGCATACTTACGGGCGTTTGAAACTCAATATTCCATACCATTGTAAAGTAATAACATAGACA
>CAZWOY010000249.1:0-6498 GCA_964635255.1 uncultured bacterium | reverse complement strand
CTTGCAGTTTGGTTTTAATAAAATTCTATTTAATTTGGACTTTTGCAAAAACCTCTATAGATTATAAAGAAATTATCTATATATTACCGATCTGTTATGTTACTAAAAAAATTGAATCGAACTTTTCTCCTTTTTACGGGGGGTGGAGAAAACCAAATACTTGCTTAGTCATAATTCTTGCGTAGTGAAAAAATGGAAAATGTAAGTTATTAATACACTAAGTTGTTTTTTTCTTAAAATGTGTTATATTTATACTTAGAGAATTTCTTCATTGATTTTAAAAACGATTTTTAATGGGCAAACAACAACTGAATCTTTATCAAATCTTAGATCTACACCCGACATTTGATAGGGATGTAATGAATTTTTATATTAAAGCTGCGCAAGTTTGTTTCGAACATCATAAACACGCAAATCAAGTTAGGTTCAAAGTTGTTTACGAAGATAGTTTTTATTATCTTCTAAATTAGGATCCAATAAGCGATTCAACTCGCAATTCATTTGGAGATTTGCAAGAGGCTACTGAATACGGAGCTTGCAGTTTGGCTTTTTTTAGTAATTCCCTTATTTACTGAATACCAAGTAATCTATAGAGCGCCTAAAGGCAAAGGATTTGATTACTGGCTGGGAAAGAAAGACGAGGCGACTTTGTTTCAAAACAAAGTTAGATTGGAGGTATCTGGAATATTAAAAGGCAATGAGTCTGATATTAAAAAGCGTACAAATCAGAAGTTGAAACAAACAAAACGAAGCGATAGCTCTATGCTTAAAGCATACGCAGTTATAGTCGAGTTCAGTGAACCTAGTTCTCATATTTCGAAGAGAAGCGCTTTTGGCAATTGATCTCAAAAACATATCAGACGTCCATCACAGCGCGATGCAATTCTATGATAAAGCCTTCCTCGCTGAAAAAACCGGTGATAATGATGAGCGCATCAATTTATTGAAACAGGCATTTTTTAAAGAGAAAGAAGTTGCTGATTTAGTAAAGAATATGGAGGATTTGGAGCCGACTAGATCTGTTCTACACCGTGGTGCCGCATCGCTTGCTTTTCAATTAAAGGACTGGTTAAGTGCAGAAAGACTCATTTATCAAGGATTGGCAGGAAATCCTCCCACAGAAATAAAGGAGGAGTTGGAGGAATTGCTTAATATTGTTAAATTTAATGAAAATTGCGAAAAGAGAAACATCAATCTAAGTAAAGAAGAACTGCAGATTACGCTGAAAGGCCCGGCTATTGGGATAGGTAAAATGCCAACCAATCTACTTAACAAGCAAATTTCACACACAGAAAGGGCGCTTTTTAGAACAGCGGAACGAAAAACAGGAAAACCATTTCGAAAGTCAGGTCCACCTGATAGAACAATAAGATCTCATTTATATCATTACATTTCAGGATTTGCAGGAGGTTCTTTTAACCTAAGATTACAGTTCGGAAGCGATCAGAAAGACCTTTTCCAGGACTTTGAAGTTTCAGAAATTATTAATGAGTTTCTCGATTGCATGGAATATATAAATAATGATCAGGAAGAAGAGCTAAAACAAAGAATTCGAATGCGGGATTACTATGAGAATTTTAAGGCTATTGCAAACAATATTTTACCGGATGGGAAAAACATTTCGTTTATTGGGCTGTCAAACATGAGAGAGAGTAATGAAATTAGAAAAACTGCACTAACAAAAAGATCAATCCGCTTAATACAATCTGTTGATTCTGAAAACTCTTTGCATGAGTTTACTGGTATTTTACAACTTGCAGATATTACTGGCAAATTTAACAGAATTAAGATAAAAATCGATGATGGCTCAATCTCAGACTATATTAATGTTGAAGATTCGATTATGGATGATATCGTAAAACCTTATTGGAATAACAAGGTAAAATTATTTGCGCTTGAAAAAGGCGGGAAGCTTTTCTACAAAGATCATGAAGCGATAGAAGATTAACTTTAACTCGTTCCCACGCTCCAGCGTGGGAACGTATATTTAACAATATGAGGTCGATATGCATTCCCACGCCGGAGCGTGGGAACGAGTCGGTAATTTGTTCGCTATTTATCACAAAAGGTAATAGCAGGATAAAACGACACTTCAGAAAAAGAAAATCGAGTTGTTCGATTTTATAATCTCTTGCAAGTAAACCATAATATTCATAAATTGATATAAGCTGCAATTTTTCCTAGGTTGCAACTGTTCGGAAAGCGGACTATTTCAGTATCCGTCGTTTCCGGAAGAAGAGGTTCTATTTTTACTGCGAGGACTGACTTGGCACGACTACTATGGCTATTGATCGTCGTAATGTTAATCGGGGCGTCCTGCGAGGAAAGTCCCGTCGAAGCTCCCGTTCCCGCCGCGCCCTCCGATTTAAATGTCGATTCGGTATCCCATGAGAGCGTCTTTCTAAGCTGGACGGATAACTCCGACAATGAAACGGGCTTTGTTGTAACGAAAAAGATTGACGATCTCTGGCTCGACGCAGGCAATACCGGCGCTAATGTTCATTCGTGGATCGACAGGTCGGTTGCGGAAAGCCAGTTCGTTCGATACCGGGTCTATTCGGTCAACGGCGATAGCAGGTCATCCGAATTTGCGGCTGATTCTACCGTTACAAGACTCGATCCCCCCGACAGTTTAACCGCCTCTATTTCAACTGGGTCTGACGTCGCGCTATCGTGGATCGATCGATCTGAGCATGAAGACGGATACCTGATTGAGAGAAGCGAATTCGACGAGAACGAGTATCTTGAGGTCGAAACCCTAAGATCGAATTCAAAATCGTTCACCGATAATTCGACTCAGTATGATGTAGCTTATACTTACCGCGTTTCAGCCATAAACGACGATGATAATTTTTCGTTGGCGGCAGAGGTACAAATAACAACGCCTCATGGCCCCCCCGCTGCGCCGCGCAATCTTGCGACCGAACAGATCGTAGATAACAGACTCTTGATAAGCTGGGAAGATGTTTCCCGCAACGAAGACGGCTTTTACCTCGAGAAAAGAATCGAAGCGGATGGCGAGTGGGAACAAATCGCCGCATTGGAAGCCGATGAGACGGAATGGACGGATCGCGAAATTGAATTCAATATCCTCTACTTTTACCGCCTCCGGGCATATAACGAAGCCGGATCCTCATCCTGGTCAAATATCGCTGCGGGGAGTCTCGTCGCCTTGAACATTAACCGCGACGCCGGCTCGACTGCTGCGCGGCAAGTATTTATTTACATCAGCGCAGCCGGATTTCAGTTCGTCGCGATAGCCAATGATTCACTGCCGTTGATGGAGTCTCCCGACTGGATTAACAAATTGGACAGCTTGCGCTGGGAGCTGGAAACCGGACCTGAAACTAAAACGGTATATGCGCGCTTTATGACAAGAGACGGCGTGATGACCGATTTGTATTCAGATTCGATTGAACCGCTGTTGGGCGAATGCATAAGTCTGTCAGTCGTTGGCGAAGCCGATACCGTTCAGAACAACGTCGTTACCGTCAATTTTGTCGCTAATTACGCCGATAGTATGCAAATCAGCATTGGCGAGGATTTCGACGACGTCGAGTGGGTTCCTTATTTCGAGAATTTCCGATGGAATTTGGGACGGGGCGGCTTTATTCCCGCGCCTGAACTTCTGAGAAATCCGCGCAATTCATTTGTCCGGCAGGCATTGCCTAAGCGAGACGCGACCAATTATACACTTTATGCAAGAGTTAAAAACTCGTTTGATTCGCCTTCGAATCCGCTTTCCTGTGATATTACCGTGGAGATCTTCGGGACTGTACAAATAAACGATGGCGCCGAATATGCCGGATCGAGAGACGTCGAAGTCTGGATAGAGGCGGAAGCGGCGCATTTTGTTGCGCTGTCGAACGATTCCGCTGAAATAGTCCAGCGTCCAAACTGGATTTCGATCAGACCCGTCATAAACTGGACGCTGGCGCGCGGCGAGGGAAACAACAGAGTGTTCGTTCGGTTCAGCAACCGTTCGGGCGCCGAATCGGGAGTTTATTGGGACAGCATCGATCCGGTTCCGATGAATCCGGCTATTGAAATCGAAGACGGGGCGCAGTTTACGCCGGATCGAAGCGTTAGCGTCGCGTTATCCGCTCAGGGAACGATCGATTCCGTCATGCTGGCTTCGACCGATGATTTCAGGGGCGCACGATGGAGACTTTTTCATGAAGCCATTAATTTTATCCTTACCCCTGGCGAAGGAACGAAGCGCGTGTATGCGAAATTCATGAATAATTTCGGTTTCATTTCCGATATTGTCAGCGATTCTATCGAACCGGCGCCCATTAACGGAAGCCTTGCAATCGACGGCGGCGCTGAATTTACGCCTGATCTGGAAGTTGAAATAGAGCTTGCCGGCGGCGGACAGATCGATTCGATGCTGGTCAGCGTTTACGAAGATTTTCACGATACTCGCTGGACCGCCTATTCTCAAAATGCTACCGTCGAATTAATCCCCGGGCAAGGTCCGCGCTTTGTATATGCCCGTTTGAAAAACAACTTCCAAATCGAATCGCCTCTTCTGAGCGCGAGCATCCTTCCGCTGCCGATGAATCCCTCGATTGTGATCGAAGAGGGTAATAATTTCACGCCCGACAGAGACGTCGAAGTCGAAATATCGGCGGAAGGACAGATCGATTCGATGAAAGTTGGAATCCGTCAGGACTTGCAAGACGCGGAATGGGAACCGTTCAATCAAACCAGCGATGTTTTGCTGCCTGCGGGAGAAGGCGTTAAGGTCGTGTTTGCGCGAGTCATGAACCAATTCGGATTTATTTCCGAAACGGTGAGCGATACCATCCACCCAATGCCGATGACGCCGCTTGTTGAAATCAACGGCGGAGACGACTACACGGCTTTTCGCGAAGTTGAAGCCTCATTTCGCGTCAATGGCTTGATCGATTCGATGCAGGTCAGCATCCATCATGACTTTCACGACGCGCGATGGACGGCGTTCGAGGATGCGGCGCTAATAACATTGCCCGAAGGCAGAGGCGAGAAATTCGTTTACGCCCGTTTTATGAACGATTTCGAAATCGTTTCCGATCCCGCGCTGGATAGCATTTTTCCCGAACCGATCGAGGAGGGAAGCATAATCGTTAACCAGGGCGAAGAATTTACGAACGATCTGGCGCTTAACATTTCTGTCGTCGATGTAACGGCGTTAGAGATGACATACTCCGGCTATGAAGATTTCAGAGACGGAGAATGGGTGGCTTTCGCGGAAAATCATCAGATCGAAATCGATCCGGGCGACGGCGCGCGCACCGTTTACGGCAAATTCAGGCATGAGTTTTTCGAATCGGACCCTATTACGGATAACGTCAATATCGATACTCAAGTCGAGATCGAGGAGTTTTCATGGGAATCCGACGGCGGCGATCCGCTGTTCGCAGGCGACATTGTGCAGTTTGAGCTGATCGCGGCGGAAGACCGATTCGGAGCTGAAACGGACGGCGAGTGCGTGGTCGGCGTCGGGGACGCCGTTCAGGATATCAGGATCGGCGAAGCTGGCGATGGGCGCTATGCCGGCGAGTATCGAATCGAGGAAGGCGTTTTCATCGTCGATGGAGTCATAACCGCGACCTTCACCGACAGAGCGGGAAATTCCGTCCAAGCGAACGCAGACGCCTTAATTAACATCCGCGCCCAATTCCATGAATGGGAATACCAGCGCACCGACAATAATCAGGTAGTTCTGGCGCTAACCGCGACCGTCGATGGCGAAGAGCTTGAAGCGGACGACGAAATTGGAGTGTTCACTCCCGATGGAGTCTGCTGCGGAGCCGCTTTGATAACCGACAGAGGCTTGCCGCAGGGCCTAACCGCCTGGGGAGACGATTCCATGACCGATGAGATCGAAGGACTTAGAGCCAACGAATTGACGTCCTTCAGAATCTGGGACGACAGCCAGCATATCGAACTTGGCGCCGGCGCTTATGATTTGGCAGAGGGATCGCTTAGGTATGAAATCGATGGAATCACGGTTTTAAATCTCAGAGCCAGCCTGAGAAACGTGAACTGTCATGACTGGTGGTATGTGAGAACGGATTTTAACCATGTGATCCTTATCCAGAATGCTGTAATCGACGGTCAAGTTTTGGAACCGGGAGATGAAATCGGCGTGTTCACGCCCGAAGGTCTCTGCGCGGGAACTGCGACCGTCGGCGAGGAAGGATTCCCAACGGGAATTTCCGCCTGGATCGACGATGAAGAAACGCGGCATGTCGATGGATTTAGATTAAATCAGGAAATGGTCTTTCGTTTCTGGGACGAGAGCGAGTCCCGCGAATGGGAAACGGAAGCTTTTGACATCGAAGAGGGCGAAATTATTTTCGAACCGGACGGCATAACGGTTCTTAGTTTAAGAGCCGTCGATTAGGAATTTGAGAATGGATTCATACCGGAGCGCTGGAGTTGCGAAACGAGAAAAAAGTAGGTCGAACACTCTTGTTCGACATTTCGCCCAAGGGCAGTATGTTGCCCAAG